>CAZMNL010000491.1:0-3003 GCA_964567525.1 uncultured Anaerolineaceae bacterium | reverse complement strand
GCGAGGCGATACGTTTCGAATGGAGAGGGGGGACCGAGGGGGGTGAGGCCGGTTTCTACTGGCTGACTTGTCCCATAATGCTTATCTTGACAGCTATGGGGCGTATTGCAATACGCCCCCTTGCCATAATGTTTTTAGCTGACTGCTTCAAGTTTACCGCTTATTGCTTTTTCTCACGGAGGAACACACCATGCGTAAGATCACACTTTCCCTGGTCCTGATCGCGGCGCTGCTCGTCATCGCTGCCGCTCCCCTGGTCAGCAACCGCGCCCAGGCCCAGGACACTGTCAAGATCAGAATGGGCCTGCTGCCGATCCTGGACGTGCTGCCGTTTTACGTTGCGGAACAGGCCGGGTATTTCGAGGACGCCGGGCTGGATGTCGAACTGATCCCGGTCAGCAGCGCGCTGGAACGCGACCAGTTGATCCTCGCGGGCGAGATCGACGGGATGCTCAACGACCTGATCAGCACGGGTATTTTTAACCAGGACCGCCCGCGCATCCAGATCGTGGCGATGGCGCGCCGCGCCTATGAAGACGCGCCACAGTTCCGCATCCTGGCCGCACCGGACAGCGGCATCACCAGCGCCGCAGACCTGGCGGGCGTCGAGATCGGCATCAGCGAGAACTCGGTGATCCACTATATCGCGCAGCGCATCCTGGAAAACGAGGGACTCGACGCGGGCGACCTGGCGTTCATCCCGGAGCCGAACATCCCGGTACGCTTCCAACTGCTGATGGAAGGCGCGCTCAAGGCCGCGAACCTGCCCGATCCACTGGCACAGGCGGCGATTGAGGGCGGCGCGATCCTGATCGCGGACGATACCGCGCTGATCGAAGAAGAATACAGCCAGAGCGTGCTCAGCTTCCGCACGGAATTCATCGCCGATCATCCCGACGCGGTGCAGGCGTTCCTGGAAGTGTGGATGCGGGCCGCCGAGGACATCAACGCCGACCCGGACGCCTACCGCGATCTGTGGCTGGAAAACACCGCTGTGCCGGACAGTGTGCGCGACAGCTACGTGCTGCCGCCCTTCCCGACTTACGCGATCACCGGTGAACTGGCCTGGAATGATACGGTTGACTGGCTGCTGGCCGAAGACATCATCGACGCTGCGCCGGAGTATGCCACCAGTGTGAACCCGGTCTTCATCGACGCTATCGCGCCCGCAGGCAGCGCCGCCGGTGATCCGGTCAACGGCGAGGTCGTGTTCGTCAATAACGGCTGCCTGGGCTGCCACTCGCTGGACGGCACGCCGGGCGCGGGGCCGTCTGTGCAGGGCATCGCCAGCCGCGCGGGTGATATGGTCGCGGGCCAGAGCGCCGAAGATTACCTGGTCGAGGCGATTGTGGACCCGAACGCCTACGTGGTGGAGGGCTACTCGCCGATCATGCCCGCCTACGACTCGCTGAGCGAGGGCGACCTGGACGACCTGATCGCCTACCTGATGACGTTGAAGTAAATGAAACGCGCAGGTAGCCTGCGCATGGGGGAAGGCCCGCTAGTGCGGGCTTTCCCTCACCCCCAGGGGCAGAGATGACGACCCACAGAGACAGAGTTTACAAGCTCACTCAGCGCATCAAGGTACAATTGGCGCGGTGTGGCTACCATACGCGCCCGGCGTTTATCGTGATCGGGGCGCAGAAAAGCGGCACGAAGGCACTGCGCCGCTACCTGGTGCAGCATCCGCAGGTCAAGCAGACGGCCCGTGTCAACGAACTGCATTTCTTCGATCATGATGCGGAGTCCGTGCGCGGGCTAGAACATTACCACCGCTATTTTCCGCTGCCGTTCCAGCTTAAAGCTGGGCGGGTTGCGTTTGACAACACGCCGGACTATCTCGCCACGCCGTATGTGGCGCAGCGCATCCACGCTTACGACCCGGCGATCAAACTGATCGCCGTGCTGCGCCACCCGGTCAAGCGCGCGTTCTCGGCGTGGAACATGTACCAGCAACAGGGCGTCGAGTCGCGCGATTTCCCAACGTGCGTGCGCGAAGATATCGCGCGCATTGAGGCGGGCGATGAGTCGCTTTATGCGTCCCCGGTCGGGCACGGGCTGTATGTCGCGCAGATCGAGCGCTATCTGCGATACTTCGACCACGCACAATTGCTGATCCTGCGCAGCGCGGACCTGCGCAACGCCACCCAGGACACGCTCGACCGCGTGACCGACTTCCTGGACCTGCCGCGCTATACATGGCCCGCTGAGCAGTTGGAACCCGTACATGTGCGGCAGTATGAGCAGGGCATGGACCCGGAAACCCGCGCCCTGCTGCGCGAGTTCTACAGGCCGCACAACCAAGCTCTGTTCGCGCTGTTGGGCTATGACTTCGGCTGGAATGACGACTGACACCACACGGAGCGTGCGCGATGCGAATCGCCTTTTTATCCCAGACGGACCCGGCCAGCGATATGAAGCACTGGTCGGGCACTGATTACCACCTGTATCACGCGCTGGCACGCCACGCGGACGTGATCCCGGTGCAGGTGCAGGGTCATTCGCTCTCATGGGTTGATCGGATGGTACTCAAGCTGCGCCAGCGTGTGACCGGCAAACGCTACAAACAAGGGCTGCACCCGCACACCCTGCGTGATCTTTCGCGGCGCGCGAACGCCGCCGCCCATCAGGCCGGGGCCGATGTAGCGCTCGGCGGACAGGGGTATTTTGTGAATTGGGACCGGCACAGCGGGGTCAAGGGCGCGATCTTCTCGGATACGTTGTATGGCGCAAAAGTTGATTTTTACGGCGGCTGGGAACGCGCGAAAATGGACCCGCTGCAATTGAAACAGCTTCGCACGTTGGGACAGGCGGCGATTGCCAACGTGGAGAGGGTTTTTCTCACGTCGGGATTCGCGTTCGCGCGTGCCGCTGCCGAACTCGATAACATGGTGCCGGACTCGAAACGAGTCGTTACTTTCATCGGCGCGAACCTGGGGGCCGATTTCACCGCGCCGGAGACGGTCGAGAAGCCGCCGCTGGCCTCGCTCAACCTGCTGTGGG
>CAZMNL010000490.1:0-3008 GCA_964567525.1 uncultured Anaerolineaceae bacterium | reverse complement strand
GAGGCGGGGCACATGCAGTTAAACCTGGACTGGGTGACGCTGCCGCCGCTGCTGGAAGAAGTGACCAACGCGGCGCGCGCGCTGCACATGGCCGCGCACCCCGATCACGATATCACGATCAAGCTCGACCTGCTGCACCTCACCGAGCCGCTGCCGCGCGTCTGGGCCGACATCGACCGCCTGCGCTACATCCTGATCAACCTGATGAACAACGCCGTCACGCACACGCTGGCAGGCGAGATCGTGATCAGCGCGCACGCCGCCCCGGACACCGCCCCGGACGCCGTGCGCATCACCGTGCGCGACACCGGCACGGGCATCAGCGATGAAGAACTACGCTACCTGTTCGAGCCGGTCCAGAAACAGCCGGTGCCACAGATCGATTTCTCACGCGGGACGGGTTTGGGGATGCCCATCGCGCGCCTGCTGGCGATGCGGCACGGGGGCGATATCACCGTCGAAACCGCGCAGCACGTCGGGACCACGTTTACGCTTTCGCTGCCGCTGCCGGAAGATGATCCGCCCGCGTACCGCGCGGCCCGGCGCAGGTGATCACCGGGCAGCGTGTGAAAAACCCATAAAATTTTATCCGGCTGTTTAAACTGCATCAGGAAAAGTCGTGGATTCTCTGGTATAGTAGCCCTGTTAACGTTAACACACGTTCGGTTGAACGAAGGAGCCATGGTCAAACATGGATGTCATTTGCATTGGTGAAGCCCTGGTCGATTTCGTGTCGCGCAAGCGTGGCGAAACGCTCGTCACCGCGACCGACTATATCGCCGCGACGGGCGGCGCACCGGCCAACGTCGCCGCAGGGCTGGCGAAACTCGACCGCCGCGCGCGCCTGATCGCAACGGTCGGCGCGGACGACTTCGGCGCGAAAATCCTCAACGACTTGCAGGCGGCAGGCGTAGACTGCGCGCTGCGTATCGATCCGGACCACTTTACGACGCTGGCGTTTGTCAAGCAGGGAGCCGCCGGTAAACGTGACTTCGACTTCAACGCCGGGGCGCACGACTACCTGCTGCCCGAACAGATCGACGCGGACGTGCTCAACGGTGCGCGCGTGCTGCATTACGGCTCGATCAGCCTGCGCACGGAAATCTCGCGCGAGGCAACGTTGAAGGCGATCCGCCTGGCGCGCGAAGCCGGGATGCGCACCTCGTGCGATCCCAACTGGCGGCCCGCGCTGTGGCCTGACCCCGCCCAGGGGCGCGCCGCCATGCTGGAAGCGATCAGCTATGCGGATATCCTCAAGATCAGCAAAGACGATCTCGCGTTCCTGGCCCCTGAATCTGGCGAAGACTACGCCGCCGCGCTGGATGTGATCGGTTTCCGGGGGCCGTTGGCGGCGGTCACGCTGGGGCGTGACGGCGCGTGGTACCGGGCCGGGGAAATCACCGGCTGTGTGCCGTCGCCCAGCGTGCAGGTGATCGAATCGACCGGCGCGGGGGATGCGTTCGTCGCGGCGCTGCTGGACTGCCTGCTGGTACACGACATGCAGATCGACGCGATTGAAGCGGACACGCTCAAGCGTATCATGTGGCGGGCGTGCGCGGCGGGCGCACTGGGCGCGACTGCTTACGGCGCGATCCCCGCGCTGCCGGATGTGGGCGGGATCGATGCGCTGATGCGTATGATGCAGGTCGGCAACGGCAACGGCGGTCACGCCTACTGCCGTTAATCCCTGGCAGAAAGGGACACGGATTTTTTCGATCCGTGTCCCATCCCCACCCCCCACTCCACGTAAACACACAGATAGATGTATACTTAAGCCGTACTCATTTCGCCGCGCACACAGGCTCCACAAAGAAGCCTACCGCTGCAAGCAGCAGGCTATCACCGCGTGCGAGGGAGAGCAAGGCAAGCGAGCAAATCCCCCTCTCCAGAGCGTGGAGAGGGGGATTTAGGGGGTGAGGCTCGCGCGAGCACGGCAAATTCCATGATCAGGCACGCCCCTGTCAGGTTTTGCACGCACTCGGCGAGGGGTGAGGTTTTCAAACTGGTCACTGACCACTGACCGCTAAAAGCGATACTCAAAGGAAACCGGACTTATGTGGACCCGAATCGGGCGTTGGACGACGTTCGGCGTTGTGCTGGCGCTGGTGAGCGCCGCGCTCAGTGCGTGCCAACGCGAGCAGGAGTCTATGCGCGAGGATGCCGAAGCCTCGCGCACCGAAATCGAAGCCTTTGTGGTGGCGGACCCGCCGCACCTGGATATCACCGGGAATGTGGGCGATATCACCGTGCGGCGCGGGGAATATGAGGACCGCGTGATGGTCGAATACACACTGACCGCGTTTGGCCGCACCGAAGAAGACGCCGAAGAAGAGCGCGACGCGATGCGCGTCCGTATCTGGCAGGAGGACAGCGCGATCACGATTGACGCCCACCAACCTTCGAAAACCAACCAGCACACCAACGAGGTAAACCTGCTGATCGATGTGCCCTCCACACTGGCGCTGGCGATCACGCATACTACCGGCAATATCCACGTGCAGGACGTGCGCATTGACGGCCCGCTGCGCATCCAGAACTTTACCGGCGACGTGAACGTGCTGGACGTGATCGCGCCCGCCGGGCTGAATATCAACCACAGCATGGGCAGCGCCACGTTTGAGGGCGAGATCGGCGACCGGGGCAAATACGCGATCCAGCTCATCACCGGCACGATCTCGGTTCACCTGCCGGATACGGCCACCGTCCAGTTTGACGCCGATACAACGGTGGGCGCGGTGTCCTACGAGGGGCCGGACCTCTCCGGCGAGACGCTGGTTCATTTCGACGCGGGCACGACGTTCACCGGGCAATTGGGTGCAACAGACGGGCCGACGCTCTCGCTGCGGCTGACGACCGGTGATATCCGCATCACGATCACCGGGGAGGAGGAGGAGGAATAAGCCTCGCCCGACGGATTCACCGCCGGGCGATATGTCGTCCACCCCGTAAACGGGTCTAAGGCTACGCCAAGAAAATAATTACCCCATCCCCCACAACCCCTTCCCTCA
>CAZMNL010000489.1:0-3022 GCA_964567525.1 uncultured Anaerolineaceae bacterium | reverse complement strand
GTTGCTCTGTGCGCTCTGTGTTCTCTGTGGTGATTTGCCTTTTTGCTCCCAATCTGGAATGCTCCCTTACCGGGCGTACAAAACAGGCTCCCGCACGGGGAGCCTGTGGATTGGATGATCGCGGCGGCGTGTGCCGGGCGGGACGGGTCAGCCTGACTCCACGCCGAACACCAGGTCTACCTTGCCCACGCGGATCGTATTGCCCTGTTGGAGCGCGCGTTTCTCTCCGGGGGCCAGTTCCTCTTCGTTCAGGAAGGTGGGGTTTTTGTCCGACAGTCCCTCTACGAAGTAGCGCCCGTTGTGTTCGGTGATCTGGGCGTGCTGGCGCGATACCGTGCGGCCTTCCTGGAGATCGCCCAGGCTGGCGGCGAGCGCCTCCGCGCTGACCGGGTCGCGCCCGCTGGGGCGGCCAATGATCGCCGGCTGCCAGCGGATCGGGAAGACCTGCCCGCTGACCGGGTCGCGCAGCATCATACGTTTGGCCCCGGTTATGCCCTGGAAGAACTGCCCCCCGCGTGAAACGATCTGCTGGCTGATGCGCATTCGTTCGCGCTCGAAGACCAACTGGCTGCCGGTCTGGATGTCGAGGTCTTCCAGCGTTTTGTCGTAGTCCAGCAGGGCGTCGCTGCTGTCGAGCTTGAGCGCGTAAGAGCCTTCCAGCAGGTTGAATTCCTGGCGGATTTCTTCGATCAACGCCCGCACCGTCAGGTTCTTACGCACAGAGGCTTCCTGTTCGGTTTCGTCGTCGAACAGTTCCGAAGCGATGGTGATAATATAGCGTTCCATGCTGTTATCCCTTCAGCGCGCGGTGCTAGCGCGCCGTGACGCCCGCCGTCTGATCGGCTGTTTCGGCTTCGGCTTCCGGTTCGGGTTCGGGTTCGGGTTCCGGCGGCGGGTTGATCTCGATCCACCACTGCGCGCGCTTCGGGTAGTGCGCGCTGATCGCCTGCACCCACGCATCCAGCGAGCCTTCGACATCGCTTTCATCGTAAGAGATCGCGGTCTGGATCAGCGAGAGCCGCCCGGCCTTGACGATGTACCCGCGCCCCGGCGGGAGTTCTTCCGTGCTGCCGCTGCCGCGCACGCGACCGCCTAACGCACTGACCGAGTCTGAGGCGTCCAGGCCCATGCCGTAGCGCGGCGCGACGACCTGCTTCATCAGGTCATCCATGGAGCGCATGATGGTTGGCGAACCGCCCATCACGAAGTGCAGCCCGGCGGGGCCGAACTTGCGCGCGAGGTCCGCCAGTTCCTTGTACTCTTCGGCGCGGGTCGGTGCGCCGACCACGTTCGGGAAGTCGTCGTAATTATCGGCGATGATGAAGATTTCCGGGCGGGGTTCACTTTCCGGGCGCTCGAAGTATTCATACTTGAGCTTTTCGATCATCGCGGTCAGGTCTTCTTTTTCGGCGATGGTTTCCAGCACGTGCGGCAGGTCGCCGAGCGTGTAATCCCCGCCGTATTTGAACAGGCGCTGCTGGAAGTCGATCAGCACCATCGCCACCTGGGACGGGTCGTAGCTGTGGGCCAGCGACAGCGCCCAGGTGCGCAGCGTGGTTGTTTTGCCGCTGAGCGGCGGGCCGATCAGCACGAAGTGCGGGCCGCGCTGCTGCAAGTCCAGCATGGCGGGCTGAAGGTCCAGGTCTTCGACGCCGAGCGTGACCATGATCTTGTCCGGCCCCTGCCCAATTTCCGGCAGGATGCTGCGCAGCGGGATCAGCGCGCGCAGGATGTCGATCCCTTCAGGCCGCTTACCTTCCCAGGCGCGGTCCATCACGCGCGTCAGCATTTCGAGTTTGGCGGCATCGTCCAGCCCTTCGGCCTCTTCATCGGGCGTCACGCTGACGGGCAGCGCGGTCTGGAATTCCAGCGGCGAGCGTTCGATGGAGACAAACCCGCGCCCTTCGATATCGTCGATGCCGGGCACGCCGCGCCCGACAATGTTGCCGTATTCGGCAGCGTCGGCCAGCTTGAGCGTCAGGCGCTCGGTGATCAGGCTGAACAGTTTGCCAGGGATGGCGTTGGTTTGTTCGGCGGTGATGACGATATGCACGCCATACGAGCGCCCCTCACGCGCGATGCCGAGCAACTGCGGGATCAGCGATTCGTAGTTTTCCTTGAACTCGGCGAAGTTATCGATCACCAGCAGGATCGCGGGCAGAATGCTGTCGGGATGGTTGGCGTTGTAGGTTCCCAGGCTGTCGGCGCGGGCCTGGCTGAGAATCGTGTTACGCTCTTCCAGCGTGCGTTCCAGGCGGCGCAGCAGGCGCGCAACGCGTTCTTCTTCCGACGACATGATCGACGCCCCGCGATGCGGCAGCGCCTCCAGCACGTCCAGGCCGCGCCCGCCGAAGTCCAGCATGTAGATGTGCAGTTCTTCGGGCGAGTGCGTGGCGACCAGGCTGGTGATCAGCGTGCGCAGGAAGGTAGTTTTACCCCACCCGGATGCGCTGAACACCGCCGCGTGCCCGCGCGTGAGGTCAAGCACCAGCGGAATCTGCTCGGCACGGATCGGGCGGTCGATCAGGCCGATGGGGGCGCGCATGGCGTCTTCGTTCCAGTCGATGCCGTGCCAGCCGCCCTCCCCGCGCAGCCACGCGCGCACCGCCGGGTTGAGCGGCAGCAGCGGGTTACGTTCCTGCTCGCTGCCGATGTATTCGGCATCCAGGGGCAGTTGGGCGGGCAGCGGATCGGGCCAGGGCTTTTTCTGCCGGGCTACGTCGTCGTTCTCTTGCGAGAACCGGTACATGATCTCGACCAGCACATCGGAGACGGCGGGCGCTTCTTCCAGCGGCCCGGAACGGCGCGGCGCGTCCGACTTCTTGCGGTTGAGCCAGATCACGGGCGGCTCGGTGTCGATCTCCGGCCCGGCGTAAGGCCCCCCGGCGCGCGCCACCTGGATCAGTTCCACGTTTTCGTTGCCGACCTGGATATACGCGCGGCCCGGAATGTTCGGCGGCAGAAAGGCCGCATCCGAACGGCGCAGCAGTTCGTGGCTGTCTTCCATCGTTTCCACGCGCAG
>CAZMNL010000488.1:0-3023 GCA_964567525.1 uncultured Anaerolineaceae bacterium | reverse complement strand
GTCGCTTCAGCGAGTTCGACATGTTCCTCGATCGCCTCGCCGAGAAGCGCGACGACATCGAGCAGCGCTTCAGCACCAAGCGCGAGCAGCTCGTCGAGGCTCGCCAGCGCCAGCTCTCTCGCCTGCTCAGCGGCGCCAAGCGCAACCTCACGAGCATCGAGCAGCGCGCCCAGAAGCTCGACAACGTCATGGGGAAAACCCATCGCATCCACGACGAGGGCAAAATCCCCACCGACAATCCATTCGTCGACGATCCCGACGCCATGCCGACTCCGATCTCGTTCACGATCTGGTGCGTAAGTCCCTGGTAGTGCAGGCTCGAATGAGTCCAGAAGTTCCAGGCGTCACTGGCGCGCGCATTCGGGCCGGAGTAGATATTCTCGCTGATCCAGCCACCCGTATAGCCATTAGCGCGGGCGCGGCTGGCAGGCGTAGAGCCGTTGGCCTGGGTGTGCGAAACGTCACAGGTATCGGCCATGTACTGGCTATGCTGCGTCGCGGCGGCGGTTAATTGTGGATTCAGGCTGTAGGCGTGCAGGCCGAGTTCGCCGCGCAGCGCGTTGATCTGCCCCAGCAGCCAGCTTACGTCATCCTGGGCGCGCGCCGGTGCAGGCGTTGCGCCGCACACCAGCGCGATCACGGCGGCGACCAGCACGCCGCGCAGAAGATTGTATCGGGTCATCTTGGCTACCACCCAATCCCATCGATTCGCGCCCAGTGTACCCGATCCGCGCGTTTCGGGCACACACCAAACGAACCCGGATTGTGTTAAATATGTATAGGAAAGCCGCCGCGCGCGCACCGTTTTGAGCAGCGGCGCGTATGACATGGTAAAGAACCAATCATGCAAACCTGCGCCGCGCCGGAGCGTACTATTCAGGACACGCGGCTGAAGAAAGGGACAAACACCGATGCGAATCATCGTACACACGGGCAAGGGTGGTGTCGGCAAGACCAGTATTTCCGCCGCGACCGCGCTGCGCTGCGCCGAAATGGGCCTGCGCACCATCGTGATCTCGACCGACACCGCGCACTCGCTCGCTGACTCGCTCGAACAGAAGATCGGCCCGGAACCGGTCCAACTGCGCGAGAACCTCTGGGCGCAGGAAGTGGACGCGCGCTACTCGATGGATAAATACTGGGGCCGCATTCAAAACTACATGCTCAGCGTGCTCAACGAGCGCCACGTCAGCGACATCGTCGCCGAAGAGGTCACGATCCTGCCGGGGCTGGAAGAAGGCGCACACCTGCTGTGGATCAACAAGTTCGCCGAAGACGATGACTTCGACGTGCTGATCGTGGACGCGGCCCCCACCGCCGAGACTCTGCGCCTGCTCAGCCTGCCGGATGCGTCGCGCTGGTGGTTCCAGCGCATCACGTCGCTGATGCGCGGCACGTCCGGGCGGCTGCTGCGCCCGGTCAGCAAGGCAATTATGGGCGCGGAACTGCCCGACACCGAAACGCTGGACAGCATCAACGGCTTGTTCGATACGCTGGACCAGGTGCGCGCGCTGCTCGCCGATCCCGAACACAGCAGCCTGCGGTTGGTGGTCAACCCGGAGCGCATGGTCATCAAGGAAACCCAGCGCACCTACACCTACCTCAACCTGTACGGCTACGCGGTGGATGCCGTGCTGTGCAACCGCGTGATCCCCGATGAGGTGACCGACCCGTACTTCGCCGCGTGGAAGCAGCACCAGCGCGAAAATATGCAGTATATCGGCGAGGCGTTTGGCGAACTGCCGGTGCTCACCGCGCCGATGTTCGACGACGAGATCGGCGGCATCGCGGCCTTGCAGCGGCTCGCGGACGCGCTCTACGGCGAGCGCAACCCGTCCGAGATCATGGCGCGCGAGCAGACGCACCGCATCGAGCCGGACAACCAGGGCGGCTACTGGCTGATCGTGCCGCTGCCCTTCGCCGAGCGCCAGGACCTCGATCTTTACCGTTCCGCCGACGAACTGACGCTGCGTGTCGGCCCGTACCGGCGTAACATCGTGCTGCCCTATGCGCTGTGGAATCTCAAAACGGCGGGGGCGCGGTTCGAGCAGAACCGGCTGCGCATTCATTTTGTCGCACCGGCGCAGGAATCCTGAACGCGCCGCCCGGCGAGAGCGAAAAAACGACCCTCAGCACAGGAAACTGTGCTGTCTGAGTGGGGGTGTATCGGGGGCGGTGGATACCGCTGTGCGTGCGGTTGGTCAGCGCTGCGCGGTTGCGATCTCGATATAGCGCTTCCAGCTATCCGGCCCGTTGCCCATCTCGATCACGAGGTAGCTGGTACGCGGGGTTTTCGGCTCCCAGAGCAGCTTCATCCCGGCTTCACCGGGCAGGCGGTCGCTCTTGCGGTGATTGCACGAAAAACATGCGCAGGCCGTGTTCGACCAGGTATTTTTACCCCCGCGCGATACCGGCACGATGTGATCGATGGTCAGATCGCGGCGCGTCAGCAAGCGACCGTGTACCATCTCACCGATCTGCGCCCCGCAGTAAATGCAGGTGTAGGCATCGCGGGCCAGCACACCCTGGCGGCTCCAATGCGCGTGGCGGCGTGGCACGTTGATGTACTGCCGCAGCGCAATCACCGAGGGGACCGGGAATTTTGAACGCACGGTGCGCAGGAATCGCCCGGTTTCCTCGACCACAATCGCCTTGCCGGACAGCAGTAAGTTGATCGCACGCGGGATGCTGATCACGGTCAGCGGTTCCCAGGTGCCACCGTTCAACAGTAAGACCCTACCTTCGATCATAGTGTTTGCACCAGCCTGTAAGGGCCGATTTCCCGTTCATAACCCGACGGTTGTTCTTAATTATACTATTTTTCACGCGTTTTGCAGGTCAGACGTGTGTCCTGGGGCGCAATCGCACCGGCCCGCTGGCCCGCTGTGATGATGTTCTTTTCCCTTAGACGTTATGCGGTTGACTCGACTGACTCGACGCCGAGAACCCGGCTTGTTCCGCATGGAGCCAATGTCATCTCGCGCGAACCGCGTAAGGCTACGCCAAGAAAATAATTACCCCAT
>CAZMNL010000487.1:0-3026 GCA_964567525.1 uncultured Anaerolineaceae bacterium | reverse complement strand
CACCGCGCGGCGGGCCTGGGCGCAATGGGCAGCCGCACCCCCACCGAAGGCGCGGAGACGCTGGTCTACCTGGCGACCTCGGCGGAGGTGGCGGGCGTCAGCGGGGAATACTACGTTGACCGGCAGCGGTCCCGCGCCGACTCACAAGCCTACGACACCGAGGCGCAAGAGCAGCTCTGGCGCGAGAGTAAGCGGCTGCTGGGGATGGAGTAGGGCACGCTTCGCGCTTGTGGAAAAACCCCCACCACCGAGGCACAGAGACACGGAGAAAGACAGGCGTTTTTCCCTCGAATCTCCGTGCCTCGGTGTCTCTGTGGTAATCTTTTCTTCTATTTCCCCCACAACTCCCCATTGGAAAAGCCAGATATTTGTGAACCAATTTAGACTAATTAGACACGCCGTTAACCCCCCGACCCCATCACCGCCCGTGTGACCGGCAATCCACAGGCAGAAGGAGCACAGATCGTGACTGTTTTAGCGAGTATGCAAGAGGCTATCGAGGTCCGTGATTACGGACATTATATCGACGGCGAATGGGTCCCTTCGGACAGCGGCGCGTGGTTCGAAACGCGCAACCCCACCACTGGCGAGGTGCTGGCCCGCTTCCCGCGCGGCGTGAAGTCGGACGTGAACAAGGCCATCGAAGCAGCAGAGGCGGCCCTGCCGCAGTGGAAGAAGGTCCCCGCGCCGAAACGCGGCGAAATCCTGCTGCGGGCGGCGGAGATCATGCGCGCGCGTAAAAGCGAAATCGGCGCTATCGTCACGATGGAGATGGGCAAGGTCATTGCCGAGGGGCGCGGGGATGTGCAGGAAGCCATCGACTTTCTGGAATACATCGCCGGTGAGGGCCGCCGCATGTTCGGCGAAACCACCCCCTCCGAGCTGCCCAACAAGTTCTGCATGACCGTGCGCCAGCCGATAGGCGTCGTGGGCTGCATCACGCCCTGGAACTTCCCCACCGCGATCCCGATCTGGAAGCTGGGCGCGGCGCTGATCACGGGTAATACGGTCGTGTTCAAGCCCGCCGAGCAGACCCCGCTGTGCATGGCGAAGATCGTGGAAGTCTTCGAAGAGGCCGGTTTGCCTGCGGGGGTGCTGAACGTCGTACACGGTTACGGCGAGGACGTGGGCGCGCCGATTGTCGAAGACCCGCGCGTCAAGGCGATCTCGTTCACGGGTGGTGTGGAAACCGGCGCAATCGTCTACACCAGCGCCGCGAAATACCTCAAGCCGGTGGAACTCGAACTCGGCGGCAAGAACCCGCAGATCGTCATGCCGGACGCCAATCTTGATCTCGCGCTGGATGGCGTGCTATTCGGGGCGTTCGGAACCGCCGGGCAGCGCTGCACCGCGACCAGCCGCCTGATCCTGCACGAGGACATTTACGACGAATTCCTGGGGATGCTGGTAGACGCGGTGAAGAACCTCAAACAGGGCGACCCCCTCGACCCCGACACCGACATCGGCCCGGTGATCGATGACGAGTCCGGAGCGCGCATCCTGGGCGTGATCGCGGACGCCAAGCGCGACTCGACGCTGGTCATCGGCGGCGAGCGGCGCACGGGCGGCCTGTTCGATAACGGCTTCTTCATCGCGCCGACGATCTTCGAGACCACGCACGGCACGCGCATCAGCAAGGAAGAGATTTTCGGCCCGGTGCTGAGCGTGATCAAGGTGCGCAGCTTTGAGGAAGCGCTGCACGTGGCGAACGATATCGACTACGGGCTGTCCTCGTCGATCTACACCAAAGACGTGAACCGCGCGTTCCAGGCCATCGAAGCGCTGGAAACCGGCATCACGTACATTAACGCCCCGACGATTGGCGCGGAAGTCCACCTGCCGTTTGGCGGCACGAAGGGCACCGGCAACGGCGGGCGCGAGGCCGGGACCTCGGCGATTGAGGAATTCAGCGAGATCAAGACGGTGTTCATCGACTACAGCAACCGGCTGCAAAAAGCGCAGATCGAAGATTAAGCGGTAAGCGGTAAGCGAATGCCGGGGCGGGCGCGCCCCGGTTTGATTTACCGGCCCGAATGCCCCTGCGCGCGGTCCTCGCCGAGCAGTTCGGCGAGCGTCTGCGCGTCGGCGGGCAGTTCGCCGTCTTCTGCGCCGCCGAGATCGTCCAGCACGCGGCGCTTGAGCGCCTCTTTGAACGCGGCGCGTTCGTCCGCGTCCATCATCTCCAGCAGCAGCGCGAGCTTATCCCCCGGTTCGCGCTTGGCTTTTGGGGTTTGCTGGTCCATCGCGGCGATGATCGTGGGCAGATACATCACAAACGTCATCAGCACCGCGACAGCAATCGGAATCACCATCAGGCCCGGCACGGAACTTGCCACCGCGAGCACAATCGCCACAATCGCCATCGCAACCCAGATGGTCGCCACCAGTCCACCGCGTTCATCGGATGTCATAGGTTTTTCTCCTGGAAAATAGCTTTCAGCAGTCAGCTAAAGGCAAAGGACGACGGTGTGTGGCAGCCTGTCCGGCGCAGATCGGTGACCGAGTCTGGATGCCGCCCCGCACGTCCAGCGCGGTTTACCGTGCTTTCGATCTATAGCCTGCTGCTTGAGCGGCAGGCGCAGGGCTGTCTATACTGTACTATACGCACATCACCCGCCGCAGGGTGCATATCCGCTGGTGAAACGTGCCGCCCGGACAAACAAAAACCCGCTGCGCGGGCTGCGCAACGGGTTTGTCAGGCTGGGGGACCTGGATTTGAACCAGGACTGGTGGATCCAGAGACCACAGTTCTGCCGATTAAACTATCCCCCAATGTCAATGTGGGCATTTTAGCATAGGGTTGCATGCTTGACAAGGGTATTTTTAGGGAATTCGCGCGGGCATCCGGCGCACACTCGCCGCGCAGACTACGCACACCGGGCGCTGAGCCGCCGCCGCCGGATCGCGTGGTATGGTGAGCGAAACCGGGAATTGTTCATCACACCGAAAGGAACCCACCGTGAAACGTTTATCGCTGCTGCTCGTTGTACTGTTGGTCTTCGCCGCGTACCCCACCCCACCCCCCC
>CAZMNL010000486.1:0-3033 GCA_964567525.1 uncultured Anaerolineaceae bacterium | reverse complement strand
GAGGAGGCGCTCGCGCGCATCTTCGAACTGTTCTACCGCGAGGACCAGGCGCGCACCGAACGCGGGTTCGGGCTGGGGCTGCCGATTGCGCAGCGCATCATCGAGCAGCACCAGGGACAGATCGAGGTCGAGAGTTATCCGGGGCAGGGCAGTGTCTTTCGCGTGGTGATCCCGGCGGGGCACGGCGAACTGCACAGCGAACCGGCGGCTTCGCAGACCGCATAAATCAAGCGTATATCTTATTAATTATAACAAATCCGTTTGTCCACCGCACGATCTGCGCCAAAGTTGTGCAAGATATCACAAAACGAGCCGATACTCTGGGGGGATGAATTATCGCACACCAACAGGAGACTCGGCTCATGGATTCGATCAAAAAACTCACCGCGTTCTGGCTGCCCGGCTCGCTGCGCCGCGACGATCTGCGAGCATGGTTCGAGCGTATCGACCCCGCGATCACGCGCTGGATGGCGCGCTACGGCCTGCTGATTCTGCGCGTCGGCCTGGGGATTGTGTTCTTCTGGTTCGGCGCGCTGAAGCTGTTCCCCGGCGTGAGTCCCGCCGAAGACCTCGTGCGCGAGACGACCTATTTCGTCGATCCGGACTGGTTCCTGCCCGTGCTGGCGCTGTGGGAGATGGCGATTGGCCTGGGGCTGATCTTCGGGCTGTTCATGCGGTTGACGCTGCTGCTGCTGTTCCTGCAAATGCCGGGCACCGCGCTGCCGCTGGTGCTGCTGCCGGAGGCGGTCTGGACGACGTTCCCTCACGCGCTGACGCTGGAGGGGCAGTACATCATCAAAAACCTGGTGCTGATCGGCGGCGGGATCGTGCTGGGTGCGACGGTGCGCGGCGGTGCGCTGGTCGCCGACCCGGACAAGTTGGACGAGGACGGCGCATAACCGCGAACAGGCGTGTGTCAGGCAGCGGAGACGGTGACGACCTTGACCGGCGTGCCCAGCCGCCGCATGAAGTCCTGGCAGGCGTCCCACGTCAGCGGGAAATACTGCGAATCACCCGCCGCCAGATACATCACGATATCCATCAGCATATCGATGTCGTCATCGGGGCCGAAGCCGCCCTCGACCAGCGCGCCTTCGGCCCAATCGACTAATTCGGCGAGCGTGATCGCGTTGTTGAGGTAGGCCAGCAGCTTTTCACTCGCGGTCTGGCGTGTGATCATATTGTTTCCTCACTTACGGGATAATCGACACATCCCCGCGCCACTCGACCGCGCCATCTGCGCCGGGGACCTGGAAGATCGCGGCGACTCCCGGCGTGCCGTCGTCGCGCGCGCGCACTGCGTCGAACAGCCCCACGTTGACGCTGAACGGCCCCTCGGCCTCCGGCGGCACGGTCACGTCCAGCCGGTAAACCAGCGTATCGCCCACTTGCCACGCCAGCGCCGGAATCACGGCCCCGTCGATGATCGCCACGCGCTGCCCGGTCGCGTCGTAGAGGTGCGCGAAGGGCGCGAAGGTCCACACGCCGCGATCCGGGTGCAAACCTTCCACGCGCCAGAACAGGTCGAGCGCCGCCGTTTCGCCCGGCGCGAGATCGCTCGCCAGCGTCCACCCGGCGAAGGTCACGTCGATATCGGACGGGATCGCGGCGGCGTGCGCGATATCCAGCGCGTCCGGTGTCGTGCGCCAGAGCGTGATCGCGGTCCCGTCGTCGAGCACCAGCGGCGACCGGGTCGCGCTGCTGTACAGCGGGACCGGCGCGGCGATCTCGCGCGCAAACGTGATCGTGATCGCGCCCCCCGGTGGTACGAGCGTCGCGCGGTGGAAGTCCGTCAGCGTTTCCGTGCGGAAGGCGTGCCCGGCCAGCGCCACCGGGGTCCATTCCGGCATGGGCGAGAGAACCGCCATATCGGGCGCGCGTACCATCTGGATACGCTCACCGAGTCGGGTGGCTGCACCCAGTGGCAGCGTTTCCGGCAGGTCTTCGCCGGGGACGTAGGCGGTCTGCTGCGCGAAACGCACGGTATTCACCGCGTTGATCGTCCCGGTGGCGATCAGCGCGGCGGCGAGCAGGGCGAACGCGAGAATGTGTGCTGTTTTTGTAGGGGCGGGTTTCCCCCAGGGCGGGTTTGGAAACCCGCCCCTACGAGAGTCTCGTAAATCGACGTTGCCGCCTGGAGAGGGGGGGATATCATGCGCGATATGGCGCGACGCCCTCTCTCTCTTATCTTGATCTTCTCTGTGTTCTCTGTGACCTCTGTGGTGAAATGTGCTTAGGGGGTGAGGTAATATTCCCCACGCCGCCAGCCCATGCCCCGCCGGGACGCTCAGCAGCAGGTAAAACGGATGCACCACGCGCGAAACGTAGCTCATCATCAGCACCGGCAGCAGGAACCACACCAGCAGAATGATCGCAGTTTCGCGCTGCTGCGCGTTACCGGGCCGGACCAGCGCGATCACCGCCCGCACGATCCCCGCACCCAGCGCGATCACCCACAGCGCATGAATCATCGCGGTGAGGTCCTGCCGCAGATCGGCATCATCCTGCGGCGCACCGGTTCCGCGCGCGTCCGCATAGCCGCCGCCGCTCACGAGGCGCAGCGCGTGGTTGAGCGCCTCGTCACTGAGCCGCGTCTGCCCGGTGGCGAAGTCTTCCGCGCGGCTTTGCGTGTCGTCCCACTGCCGCACGAGTCCCACCGTGTACAGCGCCAGCAGCACCGCAAACACGCCGATCCCGTAAATCAACTGCCGTTTGGGAATCCGCCGCCAGAACCACGCGATCAGCACCGCGACCGGCGCGACCAGCGCAAAGGCCAGCAGGTACGTGTGCGCAAACAGCGCCAGCCCAACCAGCGCAATCAGGGTACGGCGCTGCGGGTGCGCGGTCTGGCGCGTCAGCACGGGGACCAGCGCCCAGAAGATCAGCGTCACGAAAAACGGCGCGAGCGCCTGCACCCATGTCCGGCGGCTGTCCTCAATGATCCAGGGATTGGCGGCGAACAGAAACGCCCCGGTCAGCGCGGGGTAGCGCCCGACCAGCCGCCGCAGCCCCCGGTACGCCAGCCAGATCGCC
>CAZMNL010000485.1:0-3033 GCA_964567525.1 uncultured Anaerolineaceae bacterium | reverse complement strand
GGCCGACATATAGCCCGGCGATTTGATCGCCGGGCGAATCCCCCTCTCCGGAGGCTGGAGAGGGCGCGCGACCGCAGGTCGCGCGCCGGGGGGTGAGGTGAATCTGGAAATCTGCAAAGGTAGTGAACAGCTATGGGGGGAGGTAAACCCTTACGGAATCCCAATCGCGGTGGCGGTGGGCGTGACCGGCGTCGGCGTGATGTAGGGCGCGATGGCGGTCGCGGTCTGCGCGGCGGCGGTGGCCGTCTGCCCGATCACGGCTTCGGCGGTCGCCACCGCATCGACCTTCTGCGCGCTGACCTCGACCCCGTACATCACCGGGCGCACGACGTTAAACCACGTCTGCCCCGGCTTGAGGTGCATGGGCGTCTCGCCGTCGTCATACAGCAGCCACAGGCCGGGGCTGCCCTGGCGGTGCGCCCAGATGCCCTCGAACCACAGGCCATCGCGGAAAATCCACGCCGTGCCGCGTCCCCAGAGCTGCGTTTCGACCACCACGCCGGATATCTCGCTGTCGAGCACGTCCGGGCGATCCACATGCACCGCTTCGAGGATCACGATATTGTCGGCGGCGAGCTGCTGGCCGGTCACGGCGTCCACGTGCGGCAGGCCGGAGTTATAGCGGTAGTAGCGCCCGTCGCCGGGGTTGTACTGCCAGCGCGTATCATGGCGCGGGTTCCAGTAGTTGATGAAGATGTCCTGGATCGGCGCGCCATCGGGATCGGGTACGTCGCTCCATGCCAGCCCGCGCACCAGCAACCCCTGGTTAATTTCGCGCTGCTCGGCTACGTCCCACATGTCATATGTGTTGCCGAACAGCGTATGCTCGAAGGGCCGGGTTCCGTCTTCCACGCGGCAGAACGGCGGGCAGTTGACGCCCATCTGCGGGGTGAGCGCGCGCCACTTCCAGTCGGAATCCAGGATGAAGTTATAGATCCAGTCGTTCGCGCCGCTGTACGCCAGAATGCCCTCGAACATCTCGACCAGTTCCAGGTCCAGCAGGCGCGCGCTGCGGATCGAACCGACTTTCTCCGCGCCCTGGCTGCGATAGATCGCCGCGAAGCGTGTTACCGCGCCCTCGACCTCGTATTCGAAGACGATATCGGCGGTGGTCAGGCCGCTCTGCGGGCGCACGATCTCCGGAAAGTTGGAGATTTTGACGATCAGGTTGCGGCGGTTCATCGCCGCTTCGTTGGGGTAGGGCAGGCCGGTCAGCGGGTTGAAGCCGTCCGGGTACTCGCTCGGCCCGACGATGGTCGCGGTCGGCGACGGTGTATAGGTCGGTGACGGGGTCGCGGTGGGCGTATGGGTCGCGGTGGGCGTGTCCGTCGGCGTGTTCGTCGCGGTCGGGCGCGGCGTATTGGTCGGCAGCGGCGTCAGGGTTGGCGTCGCGGAGGGGCGGGGCGTGTTGGTCGGCGGCGGGGTGAAGTCCTGCCGCGCCTCGGACGTGGCGGGTAACTGCGCGAGCGTCAGCGCCAGCACCGCGAGCGTGGCCCCAATGATGAGTGCAGCAATAACGGGTCGTCGCATAGTTAGATGTGTCCTCAATAGAAATCGGACTTACGCAGTTCGCGTCAACGTCGAGTCATCAGTTTTCAGTTCAGACCAACTGAGAACTGATGACTGTCAACTGCGCAACTTCCAAGAGAGTCGTGTTTGGGTGGGCGCGGGCGCGCCGCGCACCGGGGCAACAGTATAACGCTAAGCCGGTGGAATGCCTACCCCCGCGCGCGGGCGCGAATCCGGCGCTTGCCCGACGGTAGCGTATACGTTATTAAGAAAATGCTCATCATTGCTTCGCTTTTAACTCATCTTAAGCGCCTAGTATTGTTATTAGTTGCGGTGAGGTGCGCTCAAGCACGCGCCCGCATCATCAAACGCTCAACCAAATCAATATCTGGAGGAAAACACCATGTTTCGTAAATTCTCTGTACTCGCTGTTCTGCTGACCCTGGTTGTCGCCGCTGTTGCGCCGATGGCCGCCGCTCCCCGCGCCGAAGCGCAGGGTAACACGATTGTCGATATCGCTGTCGCCGATGGCCGCTTCACGACCCTGGTCGCCGCGGTGCAGGCCGCTGACCTCGTGGGCGCGCTTTCCAGCGATGGCCCCTTCACCGTCTTCGCGCCGACCGATGCCGCGTTCGCCAATGTGCTGGACCTGATGGGCATCACCGCCGCTGACCTGCTCGCCGACAAGGACCTGCTGACCCAGATTTTGCTGTACCACGTTGTGCCCGGTGCGGTGACTTCGGACCAGGTTGTGGGGATCGACAGCGCCGCCACGTTGCAGGGTTCGCTGGTACACTTCGGCTCCGGCCCGACGGGCTTGCAGATTAACGACGCTTCGAACGTGATTATCGCGGACATCATCGCCAGCAACGGCGTAATCCACGTGATTGACAACGTGCTGTTCCCGCCCCAGAACATCCTGGGCCTGGCCGCTGAGAACAACCTGAGCATCTTCATGGAAGCGCTGGAAGCCGCCGGTTTGACCGCCGCCCTGTTCGAAGGTCCCTACACTGTGCTGGCCCCCACCAATGACGCATTCGTTGCGGCCCTGGGCGCGCTCGGCCTGACCAAAGCCGAACTGTTCGCCAACACCGAACTGTTGAGCGCGGTCCTGCTGTACCACGTGATCCCCGGTGCGGTCACGTCTGACGTGGTGGTGACGCTCTCCTCGGCCCCGACGCTGAACGGCGCGAGCATCAACATCAGCGGCACGACCTTCAACGGTGGTCAGGCGAACGTCTACCTCGCTGACCTGATCGCCAGCAACGGTGTGCTGCACATCATCGACGGCGTGCTGCTCCCGTAATGTCACACACGGTTTGACCCGGTGCGCGGTGTCTTCTCCCTGCGCCGCGCCCCGGTTGGTTACTCCTACCCCCCAAAGCACAACCCTATCTCGGAGGCCGGGCGCACACCCGGCCTCTTGTTTTTTGTGGGGGGAATGCAGAACAACCCTCAAAAACCGGGGTACAGCGTGCCCATGCGCCGCCATATAATAGAGGTATACAGGGTAACAAAGCGGGT
>CAZMNL010000484.1:0-3035 GCA_964567525.1 uncultured Anaerolineaceae bacterium | reverse complement strand
AGTCCTTATACTGCCGGTAAGCGTCGGCATCGGCCCAGAAGCGCATCCAGTCGCCGCGCGCCTGCGCCGCCCGTTCGAGCGCGGCCTCGGTGCCGGTGGTGGCGGCTTCCCACCCGGCAAGGTTGATTTCGATATAGCGTTCACGGATACGGGCGGTGGTGTCTTCGATGGTGGCCCGGATCGCTTCGTGGTGGGTGTCGGTCATTGTGTGTTTTTCCTCGTTATCGTGTGCCCCAAATAATTTAAGCCCGGTCACGTGCGGGGCAGGACGCGCGGACCGGGCCGGGTGTGATCCAGTCTACTTGATGATGTTCAGCGGGATGGTCGGCTTCTGCGCCAGCAGCAGCACGCTGACCCGCGCGGCGATCTGCTGCGCGACCGCGTGGAACGCCTGCCCCGCCGGGGAGTCGGGATCGTCCGCGACGATCGGATGCCCCGTGTCGCCGCCTTCGCGCACGCTCGCCACCAGCGGAATCCGGCCCAGGAACGGGACGCCGCGCTGTTCGGCAAGCTGCTCGCCGCCGCCCGTGCCGAACAATTCACCGGCCATGTTCTCGATCACGCCGATGATCGGCACGTTCATTTTCTCGAACATGGCGATCCCGCGCCGCGCGTCATCGACCGCGACACTTTGCGGCTGGGTGACGACGACCGCGCCGGTCAGCGGCACAGACTGCGCCAGGCTGAGCTGGGCGTCACCAGTGCCGGGCGGCAGGTCCACGACCATATAATCGAGTTCGCCCCATACCACGTCCTCGAAGAACTGCCGGATCGCGCCGTGCAGCATCGGCCCGCGCCAGATCATCGCCTGGTTGGGGTCCGCCAGAAAGCCCATGCTCATCACCTTGAGTCCGAAGACCTCAAACGGGATCAGCTTCTTTTCGGGCGTGATCGGCGGCTGCGAGAAGCCCAGCCCGACCATTTTCGGGATGTTCGGCCCCAGGATGTCGGCATCCATCAGGCCGACGCGCGCGCCGCTTTGCGCCAGCGCCACCGCGAGATTGGTCGATACCGTCGTCTTGCCCACGCCGCCCTTGCCGCTGCTGACCGCGATAATGCTGCGGATCGGCAGGTTCATACGCCCGAAGATGCGCCCGTCGGTGGGTACGTTGGAGTCCCACTTGATCTCGACGCCCTTGATCCCGTCCACTTTGGTGACGGCAGCTTCGCTGTCCCGGCGCATCACGTCTTTCAGCGGGCAGGCGGGCGTGGTCAGGACAATCGTAAAGTGAGCGACCCCGTCCTTGATTTGCAGGTCGCGCACCATGTTGAGTGTCACCAGGTCCTTGTGCAGTTCGGGTTCGATCACCGTCCCCAGCGCTGCCATTACCTGGTCGTGCAATTTCTGGTCAGCCACGAAAACACCTCGCTTTTTTAGCCGTACAATGTCGTTATCGCGGTATGCGCGCACGCCGCGATAACGTGGGTGGTTTTGGAATGCGAAAGCGCCCCTATCAACATGCGCTCCGCCACTGAGATTATAGCGCAAACGGCAGCCTCTTTTGAGAACGAATCGCACTAAAACCCGCGCGGGTTGGCACACCGGCCCTGGCGCAAAACTCACGCCCGCAGCGCGGTCATCTGCGTTAATACGTCCGGCAGCATCTCCAGCACATCCCCGGCGGTGGCGCTCACCACGCCGACCATTTCCCCGGCGCGCACGCCCGCCAATCCGTGCAGGTACGCGCTCGCCAGGGCCGCTTCATAGGGCGTGACGCGCTGCGCCAGCAGCCCCGTGATCATGCCTGCGAGCACGTCGCCCGTGCCCGCGCTCGCCAGCGCCGGAGTCGCAAAGGGCAGCACGGTGGCCCGGCCATCCGGCGCGGCGATCACCGTGAACGCGCCCTTGAGCACGACCACGCAGCCCCACGCGGCGGCTTTGTCGCGCGCTGCACCTACGCGGTCATCCTGCACGGCGTCAATGTCCATGCCCGCCAGCCGCGCAAACTCGCCCGGATGCGGTGTGAGCACGGTCCCCGGCGGCAGCAGTGCGGCCCAGTCGTCCATCTGCGCGAGCAGGTACAGCGCGCTGGCGTCCAGCACCAGCGGCGGCAGCGCGGGGTTATGCGCCGGTTGGTCGCCGTCATCCTGCGTCACCGGCACGAACCCCAACGCGCGCGCGTGGCGGATTTCTTCCTGCGGCTGCAACAGTTCGCGCAGGAACTCGCGGGTTTCGGCTTCCTGCCCGATGCCGGGGCCGATCAGCATGGCGGTGTAGCCGTCGTTCTCTTCGCGCAGCACCTTAACCGCGTGTTCGTTGATCACGCCCATGCTGTGCGGCAGCAGCACCCAGGTTGCTTCGGGCAGCATCCCGGCCAGCGTGGGCACGATCACCTGTGGGGCGGCGACCGTCACCCAGCCCGCGCCCGCGCTGTAGGCCGCCGCCGCCGTCAGGTAGGCCGCGCCGGTATAGTTCAGGCTTCCGGCGACGATCATCGCCTTGCCGAATGTGCCCTTGTAGGCGTCCAGCGGGCGATCCGGCAGGGCGGCGGCGGCGGTAGGGGCATCCGCCAGCGCCAGCGTGATCGCGGCGATCTCCGGCAGATCGTCCGGCAGGCCGATATTGCCGATATGCAGCGTGCCGACCATCGCCGCGCCGGGAAAAGCCAGCAGGCCCGGCTTGGCGGCGGCAAAGGTCACGGTTTCGTGCGCGCGGATTGTGCTGTCGTCCACCGCGCCGGTATCGCAGTCTACGCCGCTGGGACAGTCCACCGCCACCACCAGCGGCCCGCCGATCTCGCCCAGGGGCGGCTGCGCGGGCGTGGTGTAGGTCGGGACCTCGGCGGGCGTGCGCCGTGCGGCGATCACCTCGTTGGCGGTCGCCAGGACGTGCGCCGCCGTGCCCTCGATGGGCAGGCGCAGACTCGTGCCGAACAGCGCGTCGATCACCACGTCGGCCTCGGTGAGCCACTCGCGCAGGTGGGCGAAGTCCTGGTCCTCGTCCGCGTTCAGGATCACGACTCCGGTGTCCCTGGCGGCGGTGAAAACATCGTCTTCGTCGTCGCGCGGGGTGAGTCAATTCCTTGTGTGGTAAG
>CAZMNL010000483.1:0-3036 GCA_964567525.1 uncultured Anaerolineaceae bacterium | reverse complement strand
AGGCAAGATTTATAAGTGTGGATAATCTATATCCGGCAGGTGGAACAGGTGAGTGGACAGGTGATATGCTAACCAGTAAATCAACTGGATCTGCAGTCTTTGATCCGTCGCTGGTACCGGCAGGAGCTATATACCCTGTAACATACCGTTACACCTCACCCAGGGGCTGTAAAAGCCTGGTGATAAGCAGGGATGTGACTATTAACCCCCTGCCTGATGCAGACTTTGCAATCGATCCCACATATAATAAAGCGGGTGATCCTGATATTCTTGTTCCGGTACTGGCGGGTGGAACCTTTACGGGATCAGGGATTGTCGGTGAACAGTTTTATCCTGAGCTTGCGGGAGTGGGAAGCCATGATATACGTTATTCAGTGACCGATGTGAACGGGTGTTTTGCTGCAAAGACTAATAACACTCTTGTGCGGGAGGCACAGGGGTCGATAGAAGGCCTGCCTGATATTATCTGTTATGATGATGTTTCATATAGCATTAATGTTACCGGCCTGCCGGCGGGAGTAAGTATTACAGGCTTCAGCAATACAAAAGGAGGGCTCAGTACCAGCAGCCCAAGCAGCGCAGATTATTATATCCCCGGAGTGGGAGCAGCCTGGGATACTGTGAGCTTTGCCTATGTATGGGAGGGTGTTGATTATGAATTATCCAGGATAGTATATATTGATTCCATAGGTAAACTTGAGATTATAGGACTTAATGACAGCTATTGTGAATATGAGGCAGATGTTAATATGCGTGTATCCGTTGAAAATTCTACAGGTTCAGGTAATTTTGATTTTTCGGGTCCGGATACCTCATTTGTTAACTACGGGCAGATAGCCGACCTGTACCCGTATAAGACACCTTCCTCCGATACCCCTTACCAGCTTAGCTTTACCCATGTTTCGACAGTTCAGTCATCGGGCTGTACCAAAACAGTAACAAGGGATGTGTATGTTTATCCAAGACCTGATGTGGAAATACTGACCGACAGGTCAACAGTCAGCCTTGATGAGACACCTTTTGAGCTTGAGGGCACTCCTGCTGACGGCACTTTTTCAGGTAACGGGGTTTATCCGGACGGGACTATTTATAAATTTAACCCCTCAGTGGCCGGTGAAGGAAGCACAGTGGTGAATTTCTCCTATGTTGATACCAACAGCTGCGCTTCCGGGATAAATACCAGCATTATGGTTGTGCAACCTGAAGGCGCAATAACAGGAGTAAATGCTGGTAACCAGTATTGCTATGATGGTCTAAGGGATACACTTATCTATGAAAATACGGGGGCGACATGGACGGGTATAGGCTTTGAAGGCGCCGGGATAACAGCTATTGATGATACCAGGGCAGTATTCGATCCGGCAGCTGCCGGCAGGGGCGATCACAGGGTGCAATACAATTATTACGATTCGGTGCTTACACGCTTTGTCATTTCTTTGACGCTTAATGTTGATTCTCTGGGAACAGTGGAAATAAATAATCTGGATGCGGGTGATGAATTTTGCAATAACACGGAACAGTTTGAACTGTTTACATCCAAACTGGGAGGTGTGTTTACGGGACCTGTTGATGATAACTTTCTTGATCCCTCAATGGGACTGGGTGAAACGGAGGTGTCGTATAAATATACAAACCAGGAAACAGGCTGTTATGTTGAGGTGAGTGTACCGGTAAAGATCAACCCTGCACCGGTGGTTGATTTTGATGTCGCAGATGTATGTATAGAACATGGTGAAGATACCACCCTTTTTATCAATAATACAACATCAGATGACCCTGTTGATACGTGGGCATGGCGCTTTGGCGATCCGGGCAGCTTTAACGAGAGTGATAAGGAAAGTCCGGGACATCTGTACAGGACACACGGACCAAGGGTGGTTGAACTTACAGCCACCACTGTAAATGCTTGCACAGACAGCCGTGAGAAAAATATTGACCTTGGCATAAAGCCTGAAGCAGATTTTGCATGGACGGGAGACTGCTATATTATTGATGATTCCCTGCTGCTTTTTGATAAATCATTCTCCCCGGCTCCGGTGGCAGAGCATATATGGAATTTCTTTGACGGCAGTGACCCGCTGTCAGGTGAACAGGTCAGGTATCCCAAGACAGCTGTTGGGGAATTTGATGTACAGCTTATTGTTAAGACTGGCTATACTGCATGCCATGATACGATAATAAAAGAAGTGACCGTAAGACCTACAATAACACTGGAGGATGATGATTATTACCAGGATTTTGAAGACGGACAGGGAGGATGGATAGCAGGCTTAGGAGAGAGTTTTAATGAGTGGAGCTTCGGAACACCCGGCCGTGATGTCATGAATGAGGCGGCATCAGGATATAATGCCTGGTATACCAATTTTGATACTGTTAATCAGCTTGTGTCAGCGTATTCGGTGGAGAGTCCCTGTTTCGACTTTACCAATATAAGCAGGCCTTATGTTTCTATGGATGTATGGAAGAGATTAGACAGAAACAGGGATGGCACTGCACTTCAGTACAGGGTGGGTAATAGCGGCGACTGGAAGCTGGTGGGTAGCCTGGATGATGGCATTAACTGGTATAATTCGGTTTTGATCAATGGTAAACCAGGAGGACAGTCAATAGGCTGGACATCGGTAGCTGGACAGGATACAGGCTGGGTTAATGTAAGGAATAAGCTGGATGTGATAGCAGGAAAAAAAGATGTTAAATTCAGGCTTGTTTACGGATCGGATGGAACGGCTAATAGCAATGAAGGATTTGCTTTTGATAATTTCAGTATAGGCATAAGAAGCAGGAATGTATTGCTGGAACATTTTACCAACTATAATGACGCGGATAATAAAGATGCTAATGAACTACTGAAAGAGGTAGTTGATAATACCGGCAGTGACGTGATAAATGTGCAATATCATACCAACATACCGGGTGCTGATGATTTTTATTATGACAATGAGGCTGATGTGAGCGCACGCATGCTCTTTTACGGACTGTCCGGAACACCTTATTCCTTTGTCGATGGCGGGATAAATACAAACTACGCCTTTGAAT
>CAZMNL010000482.1:0-3038 GCA_964567525.1 uncultured Anaerolineaceae bacterium | reverse complement strand
CTCGTCCAACTGCGGGATCACTTTGGGGGCCTGTTCCGCCATGCGCGCGTACCAGCGCTGCGCGGCGTCGGTGTCGGCGGATTGTTCGGCGTGTTGGCCCAGGATATACGCGCCGAGGACCTGCCCCTGCCGTGCCAGCGTGGGATCATCGATAATCGGGCGCAGTGTCACGGCGGCCCCGGCGGTGTCCCCGTCCAGGAACTGGCACAGTCCCAGGTAGTAGCTGGAATTGATGTTTTCCTCAAACGCAATCGCTTTGCGGATCGCGGCGGCGGCGTCATTGTAGCGCGCCTGGTGGCGGCGCAGCGACCCGATCGCGCCGTTGACCGAGGCGAACTCCGGGGCCAACTGGCGCGCGGCGGTCAGCAGGTTGTCGGCGGTGTCGAACTTGTTCAGTTCGATATATGCCAGCGCCAGCACCGCCAGCTTATCGGGGTTCTTCCGGGTGGTGGGGTCGTTTTCCAGTTCGTGGACCAGATTTTTATAGTCGCCACGCTGCAAGAGCGTCAGCGCCGGGGTGCGCCACGCATAAATCCGGGTGGTGACGCCCTGCCGCCACTGCCGCAGCGCGATCATGCCCGCGATGAACAGCAGCAGCGGAATCCAGGCCACCGCGCCGCCGCCCAGCAGATACCACCCGAACGCGCCTAACCCCACCGCCATCAGCAGGATGTTTGCCAGCAGCGTGATCGCCCACGTCCCCGGCGGCTCCACCGGGCGGAAGCGCTGCGCCTGCGCGATCATCTGCCGCGCGCTGTAGACAATAAAGCTCCAGATCACCAGGATCACCAGCGCGACCGGGTCCAGGCTGCCGGTGAAGGTCAGCGCCAGCGCCACACCAAACGCCAGCAGCAGCGCGGATTCAAACGTGCCGATAGAGAACCTGTTTTCTGTAATA
Source organism: uncultured Anaerolineaceae bacterium (assembly GCA_964567525.1). GTDB lineage: Bacteria > Chloroflexota > Anaerolineae > Aggregatilineales > Aggregatilineaceae > CAYRNY01. The sequence continues at coordinate 2,140 of CAZMNL010000482.1, read as the reverse complement.
CGCATATTGTTTTGACCTTATCGAATATTCGATTTTGGAATATTCGCTATTTTGTAATCCAATTATCCCGAAAAAACATTCCGAAAGGATACGATGTCAAGGCGTGATTTCCCTAAGCGCTACAAGTTGTTTGCCCAAAGGCTGCAACAGGCCCGCGAGTTGTCCGGGAAAACGCAGCTTGAAGCCGCACGCGAGTTAAGCAAAACCCAATCGTGGATATCGAAATGCGAAACCGGCGAACGCCGCGTCGATATCCTTGAACTGGCCGAGTTTGCGCGCATTTATGACATTAGCGATCTTTCCTGGTTTTTGGAATTTGAAGAAGTCCCATGATTCTACCCGTTTATCTCCAACTTCCCGAACTTGATCCCCAGTATATAAACGAACGCGCTTATTTGCCTTACGGCTTGACCGTTCAAAACATTATGGCGGCGCTTGCGCATACGCATCGGTTTCTGCACCGGCTCAACATCTTTCTGACCGCACCGGAAAACGCTTACGGTCGGTTGGAAGACATGCTTTTAGGCAATTCGTTTGCCGGTATTCTATCAGAAGTCATCGTAAAGAATATCGCTCGCGCGACGTCCGATCTCGTCGCCAATCAGAAAACCGGCGGCTTCCCGGACCTGCTGCCCGTCAAACGCTATGGTCTTACGCCTGCCATCCTGAAAGCGGAAGACGGTATCGAAGTGAAAGCCAGCAAACAATCCGGTGGCTGGCAGGGACACAATGCCGAATCGGGTTGGTACCTGATCTTCCGCTACACGATTGATACCGAAACACAGCCGGTTGAAGCCCGCGCCGCAACGCAAATAGTACAGGTTTTAGCCGCTCAATTGGTCGATGAGGATTGGAGTTTTTCCGGTCGGCGCGGGTCAAGCCGCCGGACACCTACCGCATCGATCAATGCGCAGGGTATGCACAAGCTCCGTTCCAACCCCGTTTACCAACGGCCCGAATACGTGGTCAACCCCAAACGTTACGGCCTGGATAAGCGCTATTGATCCTTCGACGAAAACATCGGCAATGTTCCCCAGGTCTGATTTCTGGACAGCGTATGGCGGCTGTCCAGCTTGACGTTGAGTTTTGCCATCTGCGGGATCGCGCGACATGCCATCTGGTAAAACGTATCATCACGTTCAATGCCGATACTCTTGTATCCCACCGCTTCAGCCGCCGCTAAAGTCGAACCGCTGCCCGCAAACGGATCAAGCACGATCCCCTCACCAAACGGCAGAATAGACCACACCACCTGGCGTAAAAACGCTTGCGGCTTCAAGCTTGGATGATCCGCGATTTCGCGTTCCTCAGCCGGTGTCTTGGTGGACTCAATCACGTCAAAAAACGGCACCTCAGGGGATGGGCGGCGTAATGCGCCCGCGCGCCATACGCGCAGGTTTTCGGCCACCGTCGTTTCCGCGATAGGTTTGCGAAACAACAGCCAGGGTTCGTAAGCGCCGCGCGGCATGACGGACAAATCGCTGAATTCCTGCTCGGCGTTTTTCGGGCGATCCCCGCCGCGCATAGTCACTGCGCCTAACCGGATGATCTCACCCCGGCGCTCGAACCCGGCTTGAACCAGCGCATAGGCGACCCGGTACGACAGCAGCGGCGTGCTGGCTACCAGCATATGCCCGCCCGGTACGAGCACGTGGAGCATTCTTTGACCCAAAACGTGAAAGTATTCGTGAAGTGCGGCGAGTTGTTCCTCGGTCAAGACCGTGAAGCGTGGCAAGGGCCGCCGCTGGCTGCCCCCAATTGCCGGGGGAATACGCCAGACTCCCCCGTTACCCTCGCGCATCTTCTGTAACTGTTTGGAGGAAAACTCAATGACGGCATAGGGTGGGTCAGTCACAACGCCGTGTATCGACTCCGGTTGGCGCTCTGCTAGCCAATCGAAACAGTCCGCATGAACCAGGGTGTACATATCAGTCCACTTTCCACACTGCGACTGTGCCGTTACGTGCCGCGACCGCCAGCCGCGCGCCGTCCGCGTTCCAGGCGGCGGCATTCGCGCGGCCCGGCAGCGTGCCGAGCACCTCGGCGCTTCCGTCTGCGCCCGCCCGCATGATGCGCACCACGCCGCCCGCGTCAAGGTCAAAGGTCAGCCCGGCGGAGGAGGTGCGCAGAGTCGGGGGCT
>CAZMNL010000481.1:2135-3044 GCA_964567525.1 uncultured Anaerolineaceae bacterium | reverse complement strand
GAGTTCAAACACCACTCCCACACATTCCCGGACATATCCATCACCCCGTAGGGGCTGGCTCCGTCGGGATAGCGCGTGACCGGCGTCGTCTGACCCACATTCCCGGCAAAATTGCACAAACGCTCGTTCGGCTGCTCGTTCCCCCAGGGATATTCGCGCCCATCATCGCCCTGCGCCGCGCGCTGCCACTGCATCTCGGTCGGCAGCATCACGTCTTCGCCGGTTTGCGCGCTCAGCCAGCGGCAGAACGCCAGCGCATCGTACCAACTCACGTTCGTGCGCGGCAGGTCATCGCCCGCAAACCCCGTATTCTGCGGCTGCGCCTTCTCCGCGCGCCATTTCTGCGCATGGTCCGAAAAGTTCCACCATTCCAACACACGATAGCCGTTCTCTGCGTTCGCAAACACGTTAAACTGCGCATTCGTGATCGGGTACTTAGCGATCTTGAACGCCGCCACGTCAAACCAGCCGTGCTCCTCGATTTCCACCCGCCCCGCCGGGATGTCGCACCACTCAAACGGCGGCGGCAGCAGGTCGATCTCAGCGGGCAGCACGGACCGCTGCATAAGGATCGGGAGTTCGGTGCGTTTCGGTTTGGATCGGGATGCAGCCTGCGGATCACGTTTATAGCGCTCGCGCAGATTCTCGCTGTCGAGTCCCTCGACCAAATCTTCATAATCCGCGCACCACCCCTCGAACGCCTCACGCGCGTGCGCTTCCGTCACTTTGCGCCGCGCAAACGCTGCGATCTCGTCATAGTCCAGCGCCGCCTGCCGCCGCCGCTGCACCTGCTCGGCATCCCGGCGCGCCTGTTGCAGCACGTTAGCGATTTTCACATAACGCGAGCGAAATCCGGCCTCTTCCAGCGCCTCCAACAAAAAGACCGCTTTCTTAAAATTCCCCGCCTCC
>CAZMNL010000481.1:0-2125 GCA_964567525.1 uncultured Anaerolineaceae bacterium | reverse complement strand
GCCTCCAACAAATCCAGCGCCTCATCCAGCGTAGCCCGGCCCTGGATGTGCTTTTCATCACCGGATTCGGGTTCCGGCGCGTGCAGTGCCGCAGGCGAATACACGCGCCGATGCGCCACGCCCACCTTGACGATAAAATCCGTCAGCCGTTCGACCGCTGGCGTGAAGAATTCCGGGTAAAAATTCGTGCCCTGCATCCGTGCGACGTTTTTTATATCGTCGGGCAATCCCGGCGGCGGCAGCAAACCCTCGACACACACCAGGAACAGCGGCTTGTCGTGTTCCAGCGCCTCGCGTATCTCGCGCCGCACCCAGTCATCGTCGCGGTGAATGCGGTCAGTGAACGTATGCTCGGAGATCACCAGCAGCACCGCGTCACTTTCGCGCAGGTGGCGCAGAATCGAGCTTTCGAAGTCGGTTTCGTCAACGCCGGTGAAGTCTACAAAAAACTCGGTATCCAGCCGCTTACCTAATTCTTCTGCGAGACGGTGCGTAAATCCCCAACTCTTGCGCCGGTAGCTGATAAAAATTCCTGGCATGAGGTCACTCTCTGGTGTGTGCGCGGTTACAACGTTGTATCATCCCCCATTATGCCGCTAGCTGCGCCGCTGTGCAAGCGCATCCCACCGCCCGTCGCCCGACGATAAATGCGTCGGGCTATATATCAGACGCCCCGTAAACGGGGCAAGAAGCGGGCCGTTTACGGTCCAGCAGATTTATAGGCCCGCGCGAACCTTCGGTTCGGCTTGATCGCCGGGCGACGTTGATGCCCGCACACGCCCCGCCCCGCAAGCGCAAACCGGCCCCGAAAACGGGGCGTTTCCCGCGCTCCAGGGCCGTTTACGGTCCTTCCGAGTTATAGCCTGCCCCTTGCAGGGGCAGGCGCGCGCCGAAAACAAAGCGCCTAATCCCCCACCCCGACCTTGTGCTGCAAGTACGCCTCCATGAACGCATCCAGATCACCATCCAGCACGGCCTGCGTCTGCCCGGTTTCGTGGCCGGTGCGCATATCCTTGACCATCTGGTAGGGGTGCAGCACGTAAGAGCGAATCTGGTTGCCCCACCCCGCGCTGATGTGATCGCCCTTCAGTTCCGCGAACTCCGCTTCCTGCTTCAGGCGTTCGAGATCGAACAGGCGCATCTTGAGTACCTGCATCGCGCGTTCCTTGTTCTGCGCCTGGCTGCGCTCGTTCTGGCAGCTTACCACCGTCCCGGTGGGCACGTGCGTGATCCGGATCGCGGTTTCGTTCTTCTGCACGTTCTGACCGCCCGCCCCGCTGCTGCGGAACGTGTCGATCTGCAAGTCCTTCTCGTCGATCTCGATGTCGATGTCTTCCTGCACGTCCGGCCACACCTCGACCAGCACAAACGACGTATGCCGCCGGTTGTTGGAGTCAAACGGACTCAGCCGCACCAGCCGGTGGACCCCGCGCTCGGACTTGGCGTAGCCGTAGACGTAATCGCCGTGAATCGCCAGCGTCGCGTACTTGATCCCGGCCTCGTCGCCCGGAGCCTGATCGACGATCTCGACCTTGAACCCGCGCCGTTCCGCCCAGCGTAGATACATGCGGAACAGCATATCGGCCCAGTCCTGGGCATCCGTGCCGCCCGCCCCCGCGTGGATCGCCAGGAACGCGTCCTCGGTGTCGTACTTGCCGCTGAGCTTGGCGCGGAACGCCAACCGCGCGACCGTCTCCTTGAGATGATCGGCTTCCTGCTGCAACTCCTCGGCCATCGTGTCATCATCGATCTCGGCCAGTTCAATTGCGTCGTTCAGGCGCTGCATGGCCGCGTGCCACACCGAGACGGTCGCCTTCAGGCGCGAAAGCTGGCGCATCTGCTTCTGCGCGCCCTGCGGATCGTCCCAGAATCCCGGCTGCGCGGCTTCGTGTTCCAGCGCAGCAAGCTGTTCACTCTTCGCCGCGATGTCAAAGACGCTCCATGAGGTTTTCGAGCGTCTGGCGCATCTCGTTCAGTTGGCTGATTAACGCTTCCATCGTCACGTACTCCTTATGCATTCCCGGCTGATTAACGTCCCCTCCCCCTCTCCAGGGTGTGGAGAGGGGGTCAGGGGGCATAGGCATTAAGCTAAACGGTAATCGCCCTTTGCCTGGCGATCAAATCG
>CAZMNL010000480.1:0-3049 GCA_964567525.1 uncultured Anaerolineaceae bacterium | reverse complement strand
AGGGCGCGATCATGGATCGTCCGGGGGTGCAGCCGCAGGTTAAACCCAAGCCCCGTTTAGGGGAATTCCCGCAGCCGGATTACAGCGCGGCGCTTGGCCCTTCGCGCACCTGGACATCGTATGTCAAATGGGGCGCGGTCTTCACGATTATCGGCGGTATGTTGGTCACGCTGGTGATTCTGCTGGCGATGATCGGATACTACCTTTATAAAGTCGATCAATATGCTGAGGCGGTTGGCGAACTGAGCGAGCGCGCTTCAGATTTTGAGAACACGATTATCTACAACGCGCGCGGCGAACCGCTGGCCGAATTCATCAGCCGGGACGCAGGTTCGCGCACCGAAATACCGCTTAACGAAATATCACCCTGGCTGATCCACGCAACGATCTCGACCGAAAACGAAACGTTCTACAGCGATCCGGGATTCAGCGTGCTGGCAATTGTGCGCGCCGCTGTGCAGAACTTACAGGCGGGTGACACGGTATCCGGTGCGAGTACGATCACGCAGCAGCTCGCACGCGCGCTCGTGCTGGAAACCGAGTTCGCTTACCAGCGCACCGCCGAGCGTAAAATCGTCGAGATCATCGTGGCATCCGAGATCAAGCGCAATTACACCAAAAACGAGATTCTCGAAATCTACCTGAACGAGATTTTCTACGGCAACTTTGCTTATGGCATCGAAGCCGCCGCCCAGACCTACTTCAACAAGTCCGCCGCCGACCTGAACCCGGTCGAAGCGGCATTCCTGGCCGGGTTGCCCCAATCCCCGGCGCAGTATGACCCGGTGGTGAACCGCGAAGCGGCTACCGCCCGTATGCGCGAAGTACTGCGGCTGATGTCTGAGGCGACCGGCGACGGCTGCATCGCCATCGAACACCAGGACAGCACCATGTGGCAGGTATCCCAGGGGGGGGAACTGTGTATACGGGCCGAGCCACAGCCCGACGGCAGCGTTGGCTACTACTATAAGACGCCGAATACCGACTGGGTGGAGTTGTTCGGGGAACTGGCGCTGGTCGAGATCAAAACCTTCACCGCGCCCTCAACCGAATTCACACACCCGCATTTCGTGAACTACGTGTGGCAGCAGTTGGAAGATACCTACGGCCCGCAGGCCATTTACGCCGCCGGCTACCGCGTGTATACCACGCTGGATGAAACCATCCAGCAGGCCGCCGAAAACGAAACGCGCCAGAATCTCCAGCGCATCCGTGACCAGGGCTACCCGGCGAACAATACGTCGGTAGTCGCCATCCGGCCCTCAGATGGGGCGGTCCTGGCGATGGTGGGCAGCGCGGACTACAACAACGAACAGATCAAGGGACAGGTAAACGTCGCCTTTACCGCACAGCAGCCCGGCTCCACGCTCAAACCGTTCATCTACCTGACCGCGTTCCAGCCGGACGAACAGGGTGAGTACATGACTCCGGCTTCGATCATCTGGGACGTTTACACCAATTTCAGCGGTTACGAGCCGGTAAACTACAACAGGCGCTATCACGGACCGGTATCCGTGCGCGAAGCGCTGGGCACGTCATTGAATATTCCCGCCGTGAAGGCATTGAACTACACCGGCCTGCTGCGCTTTACCGAAACAATGACCCGCTTCGGGGTAACGTTCCCCGGCGGGAACCCCGTGGAAACCAACGCCGGGCTGCCTACGGCACTCGGTGCGGTCGATGTGCAACTGTTCAACCTGACCGCCGCCTATGCAGCGTTGGCGAATAGCGGCCAGAAAGTGGACCCGTACTCGATTGTCTATATCGAGGACAGCCGGGGGAATCCGGTCTATGAAGCGCGGCCACAGCAAGACACCCAACAACTTATCAGCCCGGTCTACACCTACCTGGTCACGGACATCCTGTCAGATGTCGATGCACGCGCACAGGAGTTTGGGCGCGGCTGGCCCATGCAGCTTACCAACAACCGCCCCGCCGCCGTCAAGACCGGGACCAGCAACGACAGCCTCGACGTATGGACCGTCGGCTATACGCCGCAGCTTGCCGTCGGCGTGTGGGTGGGCACCACCGACAACGAGTCGATGTACAACCCAACCGGTTATCCAACCTACTACCTTACAGGGTATTACGGCGCTGCACCGCTGTGGAACGCGATCATGGAAGCGGCCCACGCCGACAAGCCCATCGAACCATTCCAACCGCCGCAGGGCGTGGTCCAGGTCGAAGTATGCGCAGACACCGGCGCGCAGGCATCTGATAGCTGCCTGGGAGGCCGTTACGTGGAAATCTTCGCCAACAATGCGCCGCCACCCGCACCGCAAGAGGGCATCTTCCGCACGCTGGAAATTGACACCTACACCAACCTGCTCGCCAATGAGTCGTGCCCGAACTTCACCGAAACACGCACCTTCCTGGCAATAGATGATCCGGCGGCCTACGACTGGATCAACAATACGGACGCGGGGCGCACCTGGGCCAGTGCGCGCGGTCTCAATGTGCCGATCCCGCCCGCGCCAAACCAGTACTGCGAACCGAACCAACCCCGGCCCTATCTCGAAATCGGGTATCCGTCCGAGAACGCGACGGTTCAGGGTGTAGTCGAACTGCGCGGGACGGTGATTATGCCGCAGTTCAACCGCTACGAGGTGCGCTACGGGATCGGGCATACCCCGGACTCATTCAGTCCGCCGCTGATGGTCGGTCAAACAGTCCACCCGGACGCGAATTCGTTGATCGGGCAGTTCGATACGCAGCCGTTGGCAAGTGGCCCGTACACGATCCAGTTGATCGCTTACGACGAACTGGGGCGCAGTGTAGCGCGTGAAGTACACATCACCGTGAGCAACCCGGAACCGACGGCTGCCCCGCCGGTGCTGCCCACGCCCACACTCGCGCCCACGCTGACCCCGGCGGGTGATCTGGCCTCCACTCCTGTACCACCGGGAGCCGAGATTCCGACGGTGACACTTGCGCCGACGCTCACACCGTCCTGGACGCCAACGCCGACGCCAGAGGGCCAGTGACAGAACTGGCCGTAAAACAGGATTAAAGACGGGTGTGGCTACTTTGCATTTTGGAAGGCTCAAGT
>CAZMNL010000479.1:0-3051 GCA_964567525.1 uncultured Anaerolineaceae bacterium | reverse complement strand
GCAGACAGCCTCCGGCGCGGGCGCATCGGCGCGTCTGAGCGGTGTGGCGACGCTCGATCTCAGCGCGGACGGCAACATGTGGCCGCTGGCGAGCTTCACGCTGCCCGATGCGTTCGACGCGCGCAAGGCGGCGACCGTGATCGTGCTCGGCCCGGCGCGCGTGACGTTCGGCACCGGCTCCGCGCTGCCGGCGGGCGCGGCCCTCACGCTGGAAACCGCCCGCGCGCCGTTGTGCAGCGATCTGCCCTACCCCGGCGTGCTGGTGCAGTCACCGGACGCCAGCCTGACCAACCTGCGCATCAATGACACGGATGTAATGATCAACGGCATGGCGCTGATCAGCACGCGCACGGGCGGCACGCTGCACGTTAACGCGCTGACCAAAGAAACCGTACTGGGGCAAAGCGGCACGGTGGTGTTTGCGGGCTATGGTGTCAGCGTGACGAGCGAATTTGCGGGCGAGGTCGCGCCCTACGACGCGGCGCGCGTGGCCCATCTGCCGGTGCAGATTTTGCCGCAGATGCAGCGTATCGCGCTGCCCGGTAACGCGAGCGTTACCCAGGCCATGAACCTGTATTCCGAACCGGGGCCGGAATATTACGGCAATAGGATGATCGCCGAAGGGCTGCCGGTCAGCCTCTTCGGGCAGGATGACAGCGGGCAATGGCTCTACATCCGCTCGTATGAGGGTTACGAGGGCTGGATGCCCGCGTATGTGCTGGCGGTGAACGTGCCGGGCGAGATTCCCGTGCTGGCCGAAGCGCCGCCCGCGCTGAGCCGCCCGTTTGGGGCGGTGCAGACCTACATCAAGACCAGCTACGAAAACAACAACCTGCGCGAAGGGCCGGGCGAGCAGTTCGCCATCGTAAAATCTGTGCCGCTGTGGACCGACCTGGCGCTGTACGGGCGCAGCCCGGACGGGCGCTGGCTGCTGGTCGAGACGCTCGACGACCCGCTGCGCGGGTGGCTGAATGCCGCGTTGGTCAGCAGCGCCACCCCGTTCACGCTCAGCGAGCTGCCGCTGCCACCGGAGATGGTGGAGTAGCGCACGATTTAACGCCGATTTTACGCAATCCCCCCAGCTATTCGGGGCTTTTGCTGTTAAAATAGATGTAACATGGCGTGGGTCAAAACTCACCGAAGGGAGTTTAACATTATGGATCTCTATCGTCCCCAACCCCAGGCAAGTGCTATCGGCACGCGCGTGAATCTGCGCGACGTGATGAAGGAAGTCTATTTGTGGATGACGCTCGGCCTGATCATTACGGCGGTCGTGGCGTTGTTCCTGGCGATCACCGGGCTGACGATGGCGCTCGGTCCGGCGCTGTTCATCGCGCCCTTCGCCCAGATCGGGCTGGTGCTCTGGATTTCAGCGCGCATCACCAAGATGGAACCGGCGCGCGCGACCAAACTGTTCCTGATCTACGCGGCGCTGATGGGCGTCACGATGTCGTTTGTCTTCTACTGGGCGGAACTGACCGACATCTACCTGGCGCTGTTCGCCACCGGCGCGATGTTCGGCGCAATGAGCATCGTTGGCTATACCACCGAAGTAGACCTGTCAAAGTTCGGCAGCCTGCTGTTCATGGCGCTGATCGGCATGATCGCCGCCATGGTGATCAACCTGTTCCTGGCGAGCAGCGGCCTGTACTGGCTGATCTCGATTGCGGGCGTGTTGATCTTCACCGCGTTGGTAGCCTACGACACGCAGTGGATCAAGAACAACGCTGCGCAGATGGAAATGCAAGGCGTGAACTCCGGGGCGGCGGTCGTGCGCCAGATCGCGATCATGGGCGCGCTCAAGCTGTACCTGGACTTCATCAACCTGTTCCTGTTCATCCTGCGCCTGCTCAGCCGCGACTAAGCGACCGGCGCGCGCGGCAGATGCACATTGTAGGGCGTACCGCTGCGGTGCGCCCTTTTGCGATCCCAGCGCGAATCACCGCACGTCCAGCACCGCCCGGCGCAGCAGGTCGAGCGTTTGCAGCGTCACAAGGTTGCGGCGCGGGTAGCCGGTGTCCAGGTTGGCGGCGGAGGTGAAATCCCCGGCCCCGGTGACCGGCCCGTTGAGGTGGTAGCCGTCGTCGTCGATGCCGTGCGCGGGCAGCGGTTCCAGCGCGGCCCACAGGTTGATCAGCGGGACGTTAAAATCGAGCGCGACCCGCACAACGACCTGGTTAAACAGGAGGCTGCGCGCCGGTTCCTCGTAGTGGCGCGGGAAGGTGCTCAGCACCGGGATCACGCCCATCTCGCGCGTGGTCTGCACAATGCGCCGCAGGTAGTGGTCAAACTGCTCCACCGTGAGCACCTGCACGTCATTGGTTCCGAACATGATCAGCGCCACCGCCGGGTTATGCACGCGGTACTCGCACGCCAGCGGAGTCTCGCCCGCCGCACACGCGACCGGGTCGGCCCACAGCGGGTCAAGCGCGGAGACGGCGTTCAGGCCGTTGTGCGCGGCATACGTGCGATACGCCAGCGATTCCCCGAAGAAGTCCACCACCGCCTGTAAGTGCGCGTACTCCCTGCCAAGCGTGTATTGGTTTTCCCCGAACGGGTGCAAGAAAAACCAGTCCGTCGAGTTGCAGTCACCGACCTTGCTCACCACGCGCGCATCGCGCCCCAACTGCTGCCCGCGCGCGAAGGTCGCGCCGGTGTCCAGCGGGATCACGGGCAGCACCGGGTAAGCGTCCAGGTCGATCTGCCCGGCGCGGGCCAGCATCAGGTCCGCGCCGCCGTTGAGATCAACCGCTTCGTAAAGCACGTCCGTGCGGGGGTCATCCTGGGCGGACGCGATTCCGGGGTAGAGAGCTAACAGGGTAATCAGAATGATCAGTGATGATGTTGGGCGCATAGGGATTCTGATCCTTCGAAAATAGCGATAAGCGGTAAGCTTTAAGCGATTAGCGATTAGCAGGCAGCGACGGTGTGCGGTGATACGAAACGAATCTGATTCGCGCGAACCTTTGGTTCGCTGCGCCGATGGTTCAAACCTGTCGTGCTAGAGTCAGTCATTGCATGACTGATCGCCTGAAACCCACTGAAGGGGTT
>CAZMNL010000478.1:0-3077 GCA_964567525.1 uncultured Anaerolineaceae bacterium | reverse complement strand
TGGACAGCATAACGTGCGCGCGCGGCTCATACGTCGCCAGGATCACCAGCCGCGCACGCTGAACCTGTTCCAGCGTGTGTTTGAGCGTGCTCAGCGTAGCCGGGTCTGCCAGGTGCAGGTCATCGATCACCAGCAGGACCGGGATATCCAGCGTGTACGCGCCCAAAAACTGCGCGACGGTATCCTGCTCGCTCAGCAATTCCCCGACCGGGGACGAATGGCCCGCACCGAAAAATATCGCGTTCAATGCCGGTTCCAATGTCAGCACGCCGAACTCGTTGAGCCGTGTGTGCAGCAGGCGGCGTTGGCCTTGCTCGCTGCGGGCCTGCTCAAGCTGTAAAAGCTGGAAGAGCAGCGCGGGCCAGACGCGCGCGTTTTGCATGTGGCTGAGCTGGCAGTTCGCCCAGGCCACCTGGAACCCGGCTTCGTCTGCGGCCTGCACCATCTGTTTAGCCATGCGCGTCTTGCCTGCCCCGATCTCGCCCACCAGCGCGAACGCCTGACGGCGGCGTGGCCCTTTGGCCTGCTGCAAGGCATACGTCAGGCTCAGCAGGTGCAGGTCGCGCCCGACGAAACGTGTATCGGACGTGGCGGACATGCTCAACACCGAGGCCGTGCTCGCCTGGACCTGGTACGCCTGGACGGGGTCGCTTTTGCCCTTCATCGACATAGGCGGCAGCGCTTCAGTGGCAAAATGCGGGTGTACCCGCGCCCATACCCGCTGGCTGATCAGAATCTCTCCCGGCTGCCCGCGTCCCATGAGCCGCGCGGCCAGGTTCACGTCATCGCCCATAACGGTATACTCGCGGCGCGCCTTCCATCCCACCTCGCCCGCGTAAACCATGCCCTGCGTAATGCCCAGGTGTTGGGTGATGTGCAGCGCGCGCGGCAGGTCTTCCGGCAGTTCGTCATCAACGCGCGCGTTGAAGTGTGCCAACTGGCGGTTCATTTCCAGCGCCGTCGTGACCGCCCGTTCGGGATCATCGGGATGCGCGACCGGCGCGCCAAACGCGATCAACATTTTCACGCCGCGACGGTAGGGATCGGTGCGGATCAGTGCGCCGCCGTTGTTGATAATCGTCTGCTGCATCAGGTTGTAATAACGTTCCAGCAGCGACAGGATCAGCGGCAGGTGTGCTTCGCCCCAGGTTTCCAGCATATCCGCGAAGCCGGTAAAGTGGTTGAAGATCATCGTCGCCGGGCGGTTTTCCGGCTCCATCTCGCCCCCACCCGCTGCCAACCGGTCCACGACTTCGGCGGCGACAAAGCGCGCGATGCCTTCCAATCGTTCGAGGTTTGCCACCAGGCCGGTGAGCAGGTCGTCGTGTTCCAGCCCGAAGATCGCCGAGGACTGCCCCCGGCGGCGGTTGGGCACGACGAACTCGTAATCGCTCAGTTCGTCCCCAAAGTTATCCAATACCCGGTAGAATCCGTCGCCTGCCTGCACAGTATCGAAAACGTGGCTGTGGGCGCTCTGCAAGGCGGCAGTGATGATCACATCGTCACGTTCTCCGGCTTCTTCCGCTTCCATCGCCATACCGGGCAGCGTCCCCTGGATGATGTGATCGCGCTGGGTCATGCTCCCGATCACGGCTTCGAACAGCTTGCCCTGGCAGATGCCAATTGACATGGTAAGCTCAAGGTTGTGCGCCCCGAACAGGCGCGTGAGTTCCGGGTGCGCGATGGGTTGGAACTTTGCGCGCATGGCGCGCTGCATCCGCAGCCCGGTGCGGATCGCCAGTGGGACTTCGCTCTTGCGGCGCGGCGCGGGGAAGAACGCTTCCAGCGCGTCCCCGGCGAACTTTAACAACTGCCCGTTAGACTTCGCCAGGATTTCGAGCATGGTAGCGAAGAAGTCATTGATCACGCGCGTCAAAATCTCAGTCCCGGCGTCGCCGCCCGCGCGCTGCAATTGTTCCGAGAGCGCGGTGAAGCCGGACACGTCCGCAAACAGAAAGGTTCCAGGCCGGAGCTGTGCGCCATTTTCGGTGTAGAGCGTTTCGTCTTCCGCGATATACTGCGGCAGGAACGACGATAACGCCTGGTGCAGGCTGTCCAGGCGGCGGATGGCGGCGGCCATCGCCTGCGGATCGGGTAGTTCGGTCATCAGGTCGGCGGGCAGATAGCGGTTTAAGCGTGCCAGCAGTTCGGGTTCGAAGGTCATCACCGGTAATCTCGCGTTCGATACAGGCTCTTGGGTAGAATTGGATGATGGTGATTATAGAGGCTAAGCTCTATTCAGGAAAAAATGAGCGCAAGGAGTCAATTCGGTGGCGGTGTTACTGGGCAAATGGCAGGATCGCCCGATTACGATCAGCGTCAAACACAACTGCGTGACGGTCAGCGTCGAATATAAAGGCGGCGAGCCGCACGTTTTCAGCTACGACTACGCCGGGCGGCTGTGGACGGCGCAGCTTGGGCGCGAAACCTACCGGCGCGGGCTGGATGGTAAAATGGTCGCCAAGTGGATGCTGGCGGATAGGACGCGCGAGCGGCGCTGGATTCTGCCGGAAGAAGCCCGCCGCACCATTGAAGCGCCCGCCCGCGAGACGATGGCGGCGCTGTACGCTGCGATCCAGTCCGGGGAAGCGGAACTCAGCGGGACACTGGACGCGCAGGGGCGGCGCGGTTTCGAGCGCGCGCTGGCTTTCGACACGGCGCGTTCGGAGGCGGATGTCGCGCAGTATTACCGCGTGTATCACCCGGTCGGCATCCTGCCGCCCGACCAGTATTTTTCGGTGGTCTTGCAGGCGGCAGAGGGGTGCTCGTTCAATACCTGCACGTTTTGCACGTTCTACAAAGACCGCCCGTTCCGCATCAAATCGCCGGACGAGTTCCGCGCTCATGCGCGGGCCGTGCGCGACTTCCTGGGCGACGGGCTGAGCCTGCGCCGCACGATCTTTCTGGGCGATGCTAACGCGCTCGTGATCCCGCAGCGGATGCTCGTGCCGCTGCTCGACATCGTGCGCGAGGTCTACGACGTAGACGCGCTGGGCGGCATTTACGCTTTTCTGGATGGCTTTAGCGGGCAGAAAAAAACCGTCGAGGATTACCGCGTACTGCGCGTGCGCGGCCTG
>CAZMNL010000477.1:0-3083 GCA_964567525.1 uncultured Anaerolineaceae bacterium | reverse complement strand
CGGCGCGGTGATGGGCAGCAAGAATCTGAAAGCGGTCGTCGCCGAGGGTAACGAGCGCGTCGAGTTCGACGACAAAGAGCGCTTCCGCTTTGTGCAGTACGAAGCCACCAAGATGCTGAAGGCCAACCCGCTGACCTCGCAGGCGCTGCCGGAGTTCGGCACGTCCGTGATGATGAACATCGTCAACGGCATCGGCGCGCTGCCGACGCGCAACTTCCAGGAAAGCTATTTCGAGCATGCCGAAATGATCAGCGGCGAACGGCTGACCGAAGAACTGCTGGTCAGCAATGACGCCTGCTGGGCCTGCCCGATTTCCTGCACGCGCATCAGCAAAACTTCCAAGGGCGAAGGCGAAGGGCCGGAGTTCGAAACGGCCTGGGCATTCGGCGCGTCCTGCGGCACGACCGATCTCGAAACCATCGCCAATGTCAATTTCCTGTGTAACGACCTGGGTCTGGATACGATTTCCGCCGGGGCAACGGTGGCCTGCGCGATGGAACTGACCGAACGCGGCCTGCTGGACAGCGATCTACGCTTCGGGCGTGCGGACCTGCTCGAACAGGTCGTCGAGGACATCGGCTATCGCCGGGGCGTGGGCGATGAACTGGCCGAAGGCAGCGCGCGGCTGGCGCAAAAATACGGCGCGCCGGAACTGTCGATGAGCGTCAAGAGTATGGAAATGCCCGCCTACGATCCGCGCGGGATGCAGGGCCAGGGCTTGCTGTATGCCACCAGCAATCGCGGCGGCTGCCACATGCGCGGTAATATGCTCGGCCTGGAAGTGTTGGGGCTGCCCAAACTGATCGACCGCTTCCAACTGCAAGGCAAGGCCAGTTATGTGATCCTGAACCAGGACAGCAACAGCGTGATCGACTCGCTGGTGGCGTGCAAGTTCGCGCATATCGCCGTCGCGGACGAATACTTCGCCCGCGCGCTGACCGCGCTGACCGGCGTGGAGTACCCGACCGGCGAACTGTTCCGCACCGGTGCGCGCATCTGGACCATGGAGCGCCTGTATAACATCCGCGAAGGCTTTTCGCGGGGGGATGATACGCTGCCGCCGCGCCTGCTCAACGAACCGGCGACCGGCGCAAGCGAGGGCTGGGTGAGCCATCTGCCCGAAATGCTCGGTGAATACTATCGTGGGCGCGGCTGGGACGAGAACGGCGTACCGCTGCCGCAAACACTCGAAAAACTCGGCCTGGCCGATCTTGCAGAAGGGGTCATGTAATGGTTGACGAACGTGTCTATGAAATGTTCCGTGAGATCGGGCGTGATATGTACGTCCACAACCTCGTGTCGTCGCATGGCGGCAATATCAGCGTGCGTTTTGGTGATCGTATTCTGATCAAGCGGCGCGGCGCGATGTTGGGACGCTTGAAACCGCATGACATCATCGAAACCGGCCTGGACAAAAACGACAGCGGCGTGGCCCTGGCTTCGACTGAGTTGATCGTACACCGCGCGATCTACAAGGCGACCCCCGCGCTCTCGGTGGTACACGCGCATCCCCGGCGCTCGATTGCGCTCTCGCTCTCGCGTGATGAGATCGTGCCGATTGACAACGAGGGTTCGTACCTGCTGAAGAAAATCCCGGTCGTGTCGGTGGAGTTTGCATCCGGCAGCCGGCAAATGGCCGATGCCATCGCCGAGGCGCTGCAATCATACAAGATCGTGTTCCTGCGGGGGCACGGCAGCTTTGCCATCGGGCAAACGCTCGACGAGGCTTTCCAGTGGACCGACGCGCTCGAAGAAGCCGCCGAGATCATCATGTACGCCCGCGACCTGGGCGAAGAGATGATCGAATACCGCCGCATGAGCGAATCCTACACCAACTGGTAGGCGGCAGCGGCGCACGGTTGAGCGCATCACGGCCCGGTGAAGGCGATGTCTTGCGGCAGCACTTCACCGGGCCGCTTTTGATTTTTCGCGCCCTGTCTCGTCGTGGTTTGGGCACGATTCAGCAGGGCAATATACAATTACACAGGAATGCGCTTCGCCTGCCGCTCAAGCAGCAGGCTACGTATCGAAAGCACGGTAAACCGCGCTGGACGTGCGAGGCCGCAGCCAAACCCGGTCATGACACCGCATACCGTCGGCGTTTACCTTTTGCTAATTGCTAACAGCTTACCGCTAAAAGCTATTTTGCAAGGAGACACTTTATGACTATCACCCCATCCGACCAACAGATCGAAGCCGCTTACGCGCTGGCAAAAGAACGTTACGCCGCGTTGGGCGTCGATGCCGATGCGGCAATGGAGCAGCTCGCACAAATTGCGATCAGCTTGCACTGCTGGCAGGGGGACGACGTGGGCGGCTTCGAAGCGCCCGAACGCGAACTGGGCGGCGGCATCGCCGCGACGGGCAACTATCCCGGCAAGGCGCGCACCGCCGACGAACTGCGCCGCGATCTCGACCTCGCCTACAGCCTGATCCCCGGCACGCACCGCCTGAATCTGCACGCCAGTTATGCCGAAACCGGCGGCAAAGTGGTTGACCGAAACGAACTGCTGCCGGAACACTTCAGCGCGTGGGTGGACTGGGCCAAGGCCAATAAACATGGCGTGGATTTCAACCCGACGTGCTTTTCTCACCCGATGGCCGACAGCGGCTTCACGCTCTCCAGCTATGACAAGTCGGTGCGCCAGTTCTGGATCGAGCACTGCATCGCCTCCCGCAAGATCGGCGCGCACTTTGGTAAGGAACTGGGCACGCCCTGCGTGACGAACATCTGGATTCCCGATGGCTATAAAGACACGCCCGCCGACCGGCTGACCCCGCGCCAACTGCTCAAAGAATCGTTGGACGCGGTGCTGGCCCAGCCACTGCCGCGCGAACATAACCTCGACGCGGTGGAAGCCAAGCTGTTTGGTTTGGGGTCGGAGAGCTACGTGGTCGGCTCGCACGAATTCTACCTGGGCTACGCGATCACCAACGACACGCTGCTATGCCTGGACAGCGGGCATTTCCACCCCACTGAGGTGATCTCGGATAAACTCTCGGCAGTGATGTTATACGTGGCCGAGCTGCTGCTGCACGTCAGCCGGGGCGTGCGCTGGGACAGCGACCACGTGGTGATCTTG
>CAZMNL010000476.1:0-3088 GCA_964567525.1 uncultured Anaerolineaceae bacterium | reverse complement strand
GGTGGACCGCTACAAGACCGGGTTCGACGTGCGTCACGCCGGGGAACGCTATCCGGGGCGCTGGATTCCGCTGCTCGGTGCGCACCAACTGTACAGCGCGCTGGCGGCGCTGGCGATTGGCGTCAGCTACGATATCTCGCTCTCCGACGGACTCGCCGCGCTCACCGAACTCGATCCGCTGCCGGGCCGGATGCACCCCTTTGAGGGGCCAAACGGCAGCCTGATCATCGACGACACCGTGAGCGCCAACCCGGAAAGCGTGATCGAGGCGCTGGACTGGCTGGCGCAGGTCTGCGCGGATCGCGGCTGCGGGGTCGCGGTGCTGGGCGATGTGGATGGGCTGGGCGGCGGCGCGTCCCTGTTCCATATTCGCATCGGGCAGCACGCCGCCAAAGTCGTCTCGCGCCTGGTGACACAGGGCGATCTGGCGGCGGAAGCGGGCCGCGCCGCGATTGAGGCCGGGCTGGACCGCGAAAACGTGTCTCTGACCTTCAGCGCGGAAGACGCCGCCCGCGCCGCTGCCAGAGATCTCGGCCCTGATGATGTCGTGCTGATCAAGGGGGGCGAGGGCGCGCGTATGGAGCGCGTGGTCCGCCAGTTGCTCGCCGATCCCGGTGATAAGGTCAGGCTGGCGCGGCAGACCGGCATTGACGAGGCCCTCTCGTTGGAACGCCCGCAACATACCACCTGGGTGCAGATCGATCTACAGGCTATCGCCTACAATGCGCGCCGCATCAAGAGCGTGATCGGCGACGACGTGACGCTGATGGCGGTTGTGCGCGGCAACGCCTACGGACACGGCGCGGTCGCGGTCAGCAGCATCGTGCTGAACAACGGCGCGGCCCTGCTCGAAGTGGCGAGCCTGCAAGAGGCGCTCGAACTGCGCGAGGCGGGCATCGACGCGCCCGTGCTGATCAGCGGCTATGTGCCGCCCTGGTTGGTGCAGCCGGTGGTACGCCACCACCTGGCGCTGACAATTTTCGACGTGGAGCAGGCGCGCGCGCTGGACCGCGCCGCCGAAGCGCTGAACGCGAAAATTCCCGTTCACGTGAAAGTAGATACCGGTATGGGGATGCTCGGCCTGCTGCCGGACCGCGTGACGCTGCTTTTCCGCGAGTCGCGCCAGATGGCGCACCTGCTGATCGAGGGCATCTACACCGATTTTTCGGCGTCGTTCATGGACGCGGACCACACGCGCCGCCAACTGCGCATCTTCGAGGGCGTGGTCGAGCCGCTGGTCGCGGCGGGGTTCAGCTTTAAGTACATCCACGCCGCCGACAGCGCCGCCGCGATGCACTTGCCGGATTCGCGTTTTAACATGGTGCGCGTGGGCGCGGCGCTCTACGGTCTCCAGCCGGGGCGCATGACGCCGCTGCCCGCTGACTTCAAACCCGCGCTGGCCTGGAAGACGCTCGTCGCGCAGGTGAAGACGGTCCCGGCGGGGTATTATATCGGCGATAGCAACACTTTTCGCACGCAGAGGGAACACCGCATCGCGCTGCTGCCGGTCGGCTACGCGGACGGCTTGCGGCGCGGCCCACTGCACTGGAAGCACGTCCTGGTGCATGACGCCCGCGCCCCGATCATCGGGCAGGTGGGCATGAACATCACGGCGGTGGACGTGACCGCTATCGCGGGTGTGCAGGCCGGGGAAGAGGTCGTGCTGATCGGCTCGCAGGGGATGCACACGATCAGCGTCGAGGACATCGCCGACAACCTGGACACGAATGTGTACGAGGTGGTCAGCACCGTGCTGGCACGAGTCCCCAGGGTGAAGTGAGGGGGCGGGCGCAGGGGCCGATAACCCCTACTGCACCTGCCACCAGCCCGGCACATCGACCGCCCAGCCGGTGCGACCGTCCGGCAGGCGCAGGTTCCACCACAGGAAGTATTCGTTATACGTCGGGCCGCCGATCACGGTCAGCGTGTTACCGGTGTAGAGCGTCTGCACCTCGGCGGAGTTGATCACGCTGGGGGTGTTGCGCAGGTGCGTGTCGTCGCCCTCGGCGGTGATGCGGATCGTCTTGCCCACCGCGATATTGGGCGTGGTCTGCGCGGGGTTGCGACGCACCACCCAGGCGGAATTATACGCGATGTAGGCGATACGGTCGCTGTAGAGCTTGATCGTATACCACGTGTAGCCGTTGGATTGGGTGGTTTCGCCGGTCCACAGCATCCGGTCGCCCCACAGCAGTTCGTCGATCTTGGAGGCGCTGGTGCCTGCCCCGTTGCGCACGTTGAGCCGGTCGCCTGCTTCGGTGACTTCCAACACGGTCCCATCGAGCACCGGCACAATATCGCCGTAAGGGTACTCCGAAGACGATCCCCCGCCGATGGGACACGGCAGCGGCGAGAGCCAGTAGGTCATGGTCTTTTTGCTGCCCTCGGCGGTCCAACCCACGACGCCGTTATACTCGACCTTGTACCACACCGTGACCGTGCCGCGCGTGCATTCCGGCCCGTCCAGGATGTTGAACACGCCGCCCGGTGGAATCTGCCCCAGAATTTCCAAAGCTTCGGGATACTCGCGGATATTGTTCGGTGCGGAGTCGCTGACGCAGGCGCGCGTGTGACCGGCCAGGCGCGGCGTCAGGAAGCCTGCGCAATCCGACGAGATCGCGGGCGTGGCGGTGGCGCGCGGGCGCGGTGTCGCGGTCGGGCGCGGTGTGGCGGTCGGGCGCGGGGGCGTGCGTGTCGCGGTGTGGGTCGCGGTGGCGGTCGCGGTGGCGGTCGCGGTATCGGTCGGCGTGGGCGTGTCCGTATAGGTCGCCGTCGGAGTCGCGGTATCAGTCGGCGTGGGGGTGTCGGTCCAGGACTCCGCCGTCGAGGTCATCGCCAGGATCGCCATTGCCTCGACCGTCGCCGGGATATCGGGCGTGGGCGTGGCGGTCCAACTTTCGGCGGTCTGTGTCAGCCGCGCGTTAAGCAGCGCCTCGGTGGTCGCACCGAGATCGGGCGTGTCGGTGGCGGTGGGTGTTTCGGTGGGCGTGGCGGTGTCCGTTGGCGTAACCGTGTCCGTCGGAGTCAGGGTGTGGGTCGGCGTCGGGGTGTCCGTGAACACGACCAGCGGCGGCGAAGTCTCGGTCAC
>CAZMNL010000475.1:0-3088 GCA_964567525.1 uncultured Anaerolineaceae bacterium | reverse complement strand
GGTTCACCGCGAGAATGTTCGCCGTGCCGCCGGGCAGAATCGCCAGCGGCACGCCCGACTCGGCCAGTCCTGCCGCGACTGCCGCGACCGTGCCATCGCCGCCATAGGCCGCCACGCAGCGCGCCCCCGACGCCACTGCCGCCCGCGCAAGATCGGGCACACTGCCGGGGCCGTTGGTCGGCACGATCACCGCCGCGAGTCCGGTATCCGCGCAGCGCGCCGCCAGATCGCCCGGCGACAGGCGCCCCGCGCCCGCTGCCGGGTTCATGATGATGTGCAAGGTGAGGGACATGGATAATTTCCTGATCCCTGCGTCATGCTGCAAAACCTGGCAGGCATGGCTTGCTCAACAGCCGGAAAACGCCAGCCGCTACAGGTGGATCATGTGCCCTTCCAGGCCGTGCGCCACTTCCATCAGCGCCTCGGAAAGCGTGGGGTGCGCGTGGACGTTGCGCGCGATCTCGTAGGGCGTCAGCTCCCACTTCTGCGCCAGCGTCCATTCGGGCAGCAGTTCGGTCACGTCCGGGCCGATGAAGTGCCCGCCGAGAATCTCGCCGTACTTGGCATCGCTGATCACCTTGACGAACCCAATACCCTCGCCCAGTCCGAGTGCCTTACCGTTGGCCTGGAACGGGAATTTTTCGATCTTGAGATCGAACCCGGCCTCGCGCGCCTGCTCCTCGGTATAACCGAAGCTGGCGACCTGCGGCTGGCAGTAGGTGCAACGCGGCATCATGCGGTAATCGAGCGTAACGGTTTCCTCGCCCGCGATGCTTTCGGCGGCGACCACGCCCATCGCGCTGCCGACGTGTGCCAGCATCAGCTTACCGGTCACGTCGCCCACCGCCCACACGCCCGGTACGCTGGTCGCCATGTGATCGTCAATGGCAATCGCGCCCCGGTCGGTCATGTCCAGGCCCTTGATGTTTTCCAGGCCGTAACCCTCGGTGCGCGGCTTGAAGCCGGTCGCCATCATCGCTTTTTCGGCTTCGAGCATCTGTGTCTCGCCGTCCTTCTCGACCGTGACCTTAACACCCTTGCCGGTATCCTCAACCGACTTCATCGCCGTGCCGGTCATGAACTTGACGCCGAGCTTCTTGTACTGCTTTTCGAGTTCGGCGGAGACTTCGGGGTCTTCGTTGGGCAGCAGGTGCGGGAAGTATTCGACGACGGTCACATCCACGCCGTAATTGTGCATCACGTAGGCGAACTCCATGCCAATCGGCCCCGCGCCCACGATCACGATACTCTCCGGCAGGTCCTCGGACATAATCGCTTCGAGATACGTGATCACGTTCTCGGAGAGTTCGACGCCCGGCAGCAGGTTGACGACCGCGCCGGTGGCGATGACCAGGTTCTTGGTCTTGAGCGTTTCGCTTTTGCCGTCGCCCAGATCGACCGTGACGGTGTGCGCATCCTGGATCGTGCCCCAGCCGTCGTAGGTGTCGATCTTGTTCTTCTTCATCAGGAAGCCGACGCCCTTCACCAACCGCTGCGATACCTGCCGGCTGCGCTTGTAGGCCGCTTTGTAGTCTACCGACACACCCTCGCCACCGTTAAAGCCGAATTCCTTCATGCGGTGCTGCACGATATGCGCGAGTTCGGCGTTGCGCAGCAGTGCCTTAGAGGGGATGCAGCCCACGTTCAAACACACGCCGCCCCACCACTCTTTTTCGATGATCGCGGTCTTCAGGCCCAACTGCGCGCTGCGGATCGCGGCAACATAGCCGCCCGGTCCCGCGCCCAATACCAGGACATCATATTCGTTCGCCATCCGTAAATTACTCCTTTTGCTTGTTGCCAGTGGTGCCTGCTTAAAGGTTAGCGCAAAGTAGCTGTTTTTGCCTCATACGCGCGCCGTTGAACCTCGTTTGCGGCGCGGGTTTCAGAATCCAAACGCGCCCCACTTGATCTCAGCCGCACACGCGGTTATGCTAAACTTGACAGATGTATGCTAAGCGGTGGATGGTTGCCCGCCACCGCGCCAGGGTGCAGGTGCCTCTATGATCGATCTCACGGGACAACCGATCGGGCCGTATACGCTCGTTGATGTCATAGGCCGGGGCGGGATGGCGACCGTCTACCGCGCCCGCCGCGCCGCCGATGGCGAGATCGTCGCGCTCAAGCTGCTGCTGGCCGAACTCGCGGGCGATGCCGACTTCAAATACCGCTTCGGGCGCGAGGCGCGCATCCTGACGGAACTCAAGCACCCGCACATCCTGCCCGTGATCGATTTCGGCGAGGATGGGCGCTACGTCTACCTGGTCATGCGCCTGATCGAAGGCGGCACGCTCGACAGCGAGATGAACGCCGGTCCGCTGTCGCTCAACCGCGCCGCGCACCTGCTGAGCCAGGTCGCCTCGGCACTGCACCACGCCCACAGCCAGGGAGTCGTACACCGCGACCTGAAGCCGGAAAATGTGCTGTTGGATACCAGCGGCAGCGCGCTGCTGACCGACTTCGGACTCGCCAAGATGATCGCGGGCAACACGCACATGACCGCCAGCGGGATGCTGATGGGCACGCCCGCGTACATGGCCCCGGAACAGTGGCGCAGCGAAACGGTAGACGCGCGCACGGACGTATACGCGCTGGGGATGCTGTTGTACGAAATGCTGGTCGGGCTGACACCGTTTGAGGGCAATACGGCCTTCGCGCTGATGTACGGCCACCTGGACCAGTTGCCCGCCAGCCCGGCCACCTATCACCGCACGCTGCCGGACACGCTCGACGCAGTAATCTACCGCGCCATCGCCAAGAATCCGCGCGAGCGTTACACTTCCGCGACCGCCTTCGCCGACGCTTTCACCGCAATAGTCGAACACGCCTCCCATGCCGATTTCCGGCCCCCGCGCCCGCTGCACCGCCAGCCCCCGCGCGAACAGGGTTTGCAGCAGGAAATCGACGAATCGACGTTCGAACTGCCCACCGTGCGCCCGGAGCAACTGCCCGCCTGGGCGCGCCAGATTCAAGGCGCACCGGCAGTCGGGACTCCGGTCGGGCGTCCGACCCCCAAGCTGAAATCGCCGGAACCTGCGCCGCGCGCGAGTACACCGCCGGGCACACCGGCCCCGCCGCCGGAAGCGGC
>CAZMNL010000474.1:0-3091 GCA_964567525.1 uncultured Anaerolineaceae bacterium | reverse complement strand
GCACCTCAAGATGACAAGGGCAAAGGCTCGCGCATGGTGAAGGTAGCGCGAAGACATGGTTATACGTTCGCGGATGGACCGGCCACGACAGGCAGCAAGCAAAACGACTGGTGCTGGAACGCGGTGAAAGCGGAGATCGACGGCGGACGCCCCATCCATTGGGGCATCTGGGCGATCAATCCTGGTGACAACAAGGAATACGGTCACTCGCTGGCGGTCTGGGGATACCATATCACGCCGTCCCTCTTCGGCCCGCAGAAATTCTACATCCTGTACAACACATGGGGGCCGACTCAAGCTCAACAGAAGGACGAGTGGAACTACACGTACTTCCTTGGGTGGGGCCCTGCTACGCACATTGAGGCTCTCCCATTCTATCCTATCAAACCGGGAGACAGCCGGGGAGACATGGTTATCGAACGACCGGACGGCGGCGAAGTGCTTACACGCAACGTGTCGTATCCTATCACGTGGTATGTGTGGGGCAAAGGCATCAAGGAAGTGACGATTGAGTTCTCGTCTGATGGCGGGCGCACGTGGTCGTTCGTCACCCGGCAAAAAACTGGTGCTGGTCGCCACACCTATGATTGGAAGCCAACTACGGCTACCAGCAAAGGGCGAATTCGCGTTAAAGCGTTTGCGTCATCCAACGGCCTCACCGCCAATCCAAACTATGTGGCAGGAGACGGCAGCCAGAACAACTTCACCATCAAGTGACTTTCGAGCGCGCGGGTGCAGTCCCGCCACTCACCAGTTCACGTAGCGGTCTGCAAGCATCGGTAAACGCACACCAGTGAAACGCACTACGGGTTCGTTAGAAAGGAAAGGATAATCATGAAAATCGGAAATCTGGAGTTCAGGGATTACGCAGCGAGGAAACCGGTCACGGTAACGCCAACCGGTGAGTTCCTGACAGCGCGCGAGATCGCGGAGCAGCCCGTGTTGGGGCTTGGCTCGTTGTTCACGCTGGATGCCGATCAGCAGGTGAAGCTGGCGTTAGCGCGTTACGCCCTGGAGCCTGACTTCAAGCTGGCGATCATGGGCGTTGGCTTACTCACCAAGGACGAGGTCATCGAAGAGATTCAGCGGCAGTCGGCGTTCGGCCAGTTGGCCGTGCGCGCCGAGATGGGATACTGCAACACGCTGATCGCGGAACTGGGCGCTGAGGTCGTGCCGGATTGGCCGAAGGTCCCCAAGCCGCCCTTCCCCCCCATCCCGAATTGGCGCTATCAGAAACGGTGCATCTGGCTGAAGCTCACCAACCGAGTGCTCTTCTGCGAAAACACGACCGACTCGGTGACTTCGCCGTTCGCGGCCTATCGCATCGCCAACGTTCACAAAGCGTTCAAGGATCAGGGCTTCAACGTCACGGTGCTGGAGGGTATCCACGACGTGCGGGCTGAGTTCGTCCCGCACGCCAAGAACCCGCTCACCGCCTACATTTCCGGGATTGGTCACGGCAGTTACACCTGCTACACCGGCCACTGGGGTGATCGCATCCTGGAGGTCGGCCAGTACGATCCCGCCGAAGTCAAAGACAAGGCCATTCACTTCTTGAGTTGCCAGACGGCCAAGACGCTGGGACCTGACACCGTAGCCAACGGGGCGAAGTGTTATGCTGGCTACACCGAGAACTTCATCTTGACGTGGGATGACGGAACCACGCCAGCCGTGAACGAGTTCGAGTTGTTCGCACGGAGCGACAGCACCTATGATATTATGATGGCAAACGGTGCGACGGCGCAGAAAGCCTACGACGCCACCATCCAGGCATTCAACGCAGCCCGCGCGCTGGTGCCCAATACCGTTGCCGCCACTTACTTGACCTGGGATCGGGATCACTTGCAGCTTCACGGCAATGGGGCATCCCAGATCAAGCCCTACCGCATGGTCAAAATCTGCTACCCCATCCCGGCCTTCGAGATGGAGGACGCCCTGGCGATGGCGGGTGAGGTAGTAGAAGACTAGACGCGATCCGACCGCCGGAGCGCATACGCCGGTCACATATCCCTGGGAGCCTCCCGGCTTGGGTGGAGGCTCTCAGGATGTGAGCGGCATCGGTGGTTCGACGAGGGTAAAGCCTGCCATATCGTTTCCGAATTGAACCCAAGCAGAAAGAGAGCAACACCATTATGCCCATGCCACAGATGGATGACGAGAGCCGCAAACGGCCAATTTCGTATGATCCGGAGCACGGAACATTTATCTCGTTCGATGACGTCGTCTCCGGCAAACAAAAAATCGTTCCTCTAGACGCCCTATCGAACGACGACCTGAAAACGCTCGTCATCGAACGGTGGCGGGTTCTCCCTGAAGATACGACAGTTCGAGCGATCAGTGGAAAACCGCTCTCCCGCGACGACGTTATTCGCGCCATCGAAAAAGGCGAGCCTTTCGGCCAGATTACGCTGGAAGCCGAGAAATCGTATTTGCGCGACCTCCTCAATGAGATCGAACAAAACCTGAAATGACGGGAGCAGCTGATCGGACCTGATCTGATCCGTGAGATTCGTCCGGTGGTGACCATACCAAATATCGAGCACCAGACTTCGCGGTTATGGTGGTTACTTTTCCCATCCGCCCCGAATTTTAGACGGGTTTTTGTTCTTGCACAACTGGCCAGCGTAAGATTGGCAGGTAAAAGGCCCCGTACTTGGGGCCTTGGCTGATCAGGTTGGCATTCGTTTGCCACGCTCACGCTTGGCGCGCTGGCGGCAGGCGTTGGAGCAGTATACACGTCGCCGCCCGCCCAATGTTGATGGCTCCGGCAGCACAATGCCGCATATCGTGCAGCGTCTCACCCGGCGGCGGCGCTCACTTTTGGGGAGGTGCCATTCCCGTTTTTGCTGGCCATCCGCATGAGCGGGTCACTGGGCGGTGTTATATATAAGGTCTCGTTTTGAGCAGGCTGCTCGTACCATAAATCAGCTTGCATTTCACGATTTACGGCGGCGCGCCAATCATCCTGCGTCATCTGAGCAAGCATTTCCTGGCGGCGTGCACTGGCTTTTCGCAGAGCATCCCGCAGCGCGTTCGCGTAGAACTGCGGCCATTGGGGATGGTCTTCAGGGATGGCGGTCGCGGTTTGCCA
>CAZMNL010000473.1:0-3097 GCA_964567525.1 uncultured Anaerolineaceae bacterium | reverse complement strand
ATTCCCTGGGAAAACGGCCTGTATAACTTCCGGCTGTTCATCGAAGGCCGCGAAGTCGCTAACGCCAGCATCCGTATCGGCGGCGGCCCGGCCATGCAGCCGAGCTTCTCCGATATCATCTTCGGCACGCTCGGCGATTCCGACAATCTCGTCGGCACCAATTACGTCCTGCCGGAAGGCAGCGCCATCCAGACGCGCTTCAATTACCGCAATATGCAGCCGGGCACGCCCTGGGCCTATATCTGGTACTTCGAGGGCCAGGAACTCATCCGCGATACGCTCACCTGGGAGCAAGGCGAACAAGGCACGTACATCATGCCCGCCGCCGCCGATTTCCTGCCCGGCCAGTACCGCCTGGAGCTGTACGTCAACAACGCGCTGAGCGCGACCGCCGACTTTGTGATCGCGGGTGGCGCGGAAGCCAACAAAGCCCTGATCTTTGATAGCTTCATCTTCACCGAAGCCCAGCTTGACGGCGTGATCACCGGCAATATCCGCGAGGATTTCCAGGCCGGGATCGACCAGCTCTACGTGTTTTTCGACTGGCGCTTGATTGCGCCCGGCACACTCTGGACGCGGCGCTGGCTGGTGGATGGCGACCTGCTGTTCGAAGTCACCACCCCCTGGAATGCTCCCCCGACCGGCGAGGGCTATTACGTCGGGCTGGAGGGCCTGGGCGCACTGCCGGACGCGACCTACACCTTCGAGATCGTAATCGCCAACGTGACACAGGCACGTGTCGCGGCACGTGTCGGGCTGGGGCAGCTTCCCGTTGAGGCGTTCGACAGCGCGGCGGGCGTACAGATGCGCGGGCGCATCACGGACGCTGAAACCGGCAAAGGTATTCCGGGCGCGATGTTCATCGTGTTAGAATCGGAATACAGCGTCGAGGATTTTCTGTGGACCCAGACACAGGTGCTCGGCACTTCACTGGCAGACAGCGACGGCACGTTCCAGATCGCCGAACTGCTGCCGCGTGGCACACGGGACGCGCCGCTGCTTTACAGCATCCTGGTGCGCGCCGAAGGCTACCTACCGGTCAGCGCGGACGGCATCGAAGTTTTTGATGACACCGCCAGCCCGGTTGAGATTAACGTCGAACTGAGCAAGAATTAGCGAAACTATGCGCCGTATCATTTCCCTGATCCTGATTGCCCTGCTGCTGACCAGCGCGCTGCCGGTGGCCCACAGCAGCGCCCCGCCCCGCCCCGACTTCACCGAATGGCGGGCCAGCCGGGACGCGCAAATCGACACGATCCTGGCAACACTCACGCCAGAAGAACGTGTCGGGCAGCTCATGCTCGTCACGTTTGAGGGCAGCAGCCTGCGCCCGGATACCAATATCGCGCGCCTGATCGCCGATTACAATATCGGCGGGGTGGAACTGCGCGCCGAAAACGACAACATCAACGGGCAGGTCAACACGCCGCGCCTCGTGCAATCGCTGACACAGGATTTGCAAAGCCTCGCCTACGACAGCGCCACCGCCGACCGCGACAATCCGCGCGCCTTTATCCCGCTGTTCATCGCCACCCAGCACGCCGGGGACGGCCAGCCCAACACGCAGATCGCCAAAGATACTACCCCGCTGCCCAGCCTGCTCGCGCTGGGCGCAACGTGGAACGTCGGCTATGCGCGGCAGGTCGGCCAGATCGCCGGCATCGAACTCAGCGCGATAGGCATCAACATGCTGCTTGGCCCGACGCTGAATATCGCCCAACAGCCGCAGTCCCGGCAGTCGATTGACCTGGGCGTGAACACCTTCGGCGGCGAACCAAACTGGGTTGGGCAGATGGGCCAGGCGTACATTACCGGCGTCCACGAAGGCAGCCAGGGCAGCGTGGCCGTGATCGCGCAGGACTTCCCCGGCCTCGGCTTTGCCGATACCCGGCCCGACCAGGAAATCCCCGTCGTCCCGCGCTCGATCAATCAACTGCGCGAGTTCGACCTCGTGCCCTACCACGCCGTGACGGGTGCGGCAGTGGGCACACTCGCCCGCGCGGACGGCTTGCAGTGCGCCAATATCCGTTACCAGGGCGAGACGATCCGTTCGATCACCGGTCCGGTATGCGTGGACGAAAACGCCGCCGGGCGGCTGTTCGCGCTGGACCTGTTCAACCCCTGGCGCAAAGACGGCCTGGTGATCAGCAGTTCGCTGGGGACTCAGGCCATCCGCCGCCATTACAACGTGACACCGTTCCCACACCGGCAGGTCGCGCGTGAGGCGTTCCTGGCCGGAAACGACATGCTCTATCTCAACGATTTCGGCCCCACGCCCGGCAGCAACCAGCTCAGCAACGTGATCGACGTGATCCACTTCTTCGCCGAACGCTACCAGGACGACCCCGTCTTCCGCAGCCGGGTAGATACGTCACTGCGCCGCATCCTGAATCTGAAACTGGCGCTCTATGACGATGATTTTTCGTTCGAAAACGTGACCCTGCCGGTCAACGACGTGAACGCGGTCGGCGGCTACAGCGCGGAACTCTACACCATCGCGGAGCAGGCGCTCACGCTGCTGGCCCCGCGCCGCGAGAGCCTGCCCTCACCCCCGCGCCGCGACGACAACATCGTGATCTTCACCGATGTGCGGCTGGTGCAGCAGTGTTCGTACTGTGCCACCTACCCGCTGATCGCCGTCAACGCGCTGGAAAGCGCCATCGAGCGCCTGTACGGACCGTATGCCGATGCGCAAATCCGCCCGGAGCAGGTCATCAGCTTTTCGTTTAACCAGCTTAGCACCTATCTCAACGGCGACATAGCCGGCAGCGTCTCCGAAACCAGCCAGTTGAAGACCAACCAGCGCATCGGCGAAGCCCTGCGCGACGTGGACTGGACGATCTTCGTCATGCTGGACGCCTCCCCGGATATCCCCGAATCCATGATGGTACGGCACATCCTGGAAAATGAGTCCGCTTTCATGAACCGCACACAGGTGATCGTCGTGGCGCTCGGCGCGCCCACATACCTTTCATCCACCGAGGTCAGCAAATTCTCGGCCTACTACGGCCTCTACAGCCACACGCCGCCCTACATCGACGCCGCCGCCCGCGCGATCTTCCAGGACACCTCGTATTCCGGTACGCCGCCTCTCAGC
>CAZMNL010000472.1:2528-3098 GCA_964567525.1 uncultured Anaerolineaceae bacterium | reverse complement strand
AATCCGCGCCCGGCGATCCTGCGCATCTGCGATTCCTGCGCATCTGCGATTCGCGTTCGCCGGGCGCTCTTTCCCCATCCCCGCAAATGCGCGATAATGACGCGCGTTGTTAACGCGTGCGTCCAATACCACATCGCGGGGGAGAGTCCACACATGGCAAAACGCATTCTGGCGCGGGCGGCGCTGCTGATCTTCGGGGTGGCGCTGGCGCTGGTCCTGCTGGAAGTCGGCACGCGCGTCTATATCCGCACCAACGGCACCGCGCGCGAGCAGGTGCTCTACCTCGACAGCCGCGCGGAGATCAACGCGCAGACCGCGCAGCTCATCGGCGTGCCGTATCTCAACTATACGCTGAATCCCAACTGGGACGACATTAACGCGCGCGGCATACGCGGGGAACGGGTCGCCGTGCCGAAACCGGCGGGTGTGTATCGCATCGTGGCGCTGGGCGGCTCGACCACCTTCGGGCACGCGCTCAGCGCGGCGGAGGCGTGGCCCGCGCAGTTGGGGCGCATCCTGCGCGACGAGTATGGGTATACCGGGGTCGAGGTGGTCAATCTCGGCGTGCCG
>CAZMNL010000472.1:0-2518 GCA_964567525.1 uncultured Anaerolineaceae bacterium | reverse complement strand
GGTTATCACAGCCTGGACTCGGTGGTGAGTCTGGCGGCGCGCGGATTGGCGCTCGATCCCGACCTGGTGATCAGCTATGACGGGCTGAACGATGCGGTCGTGCGCATGTACCAGGACCCGGCGTGCTACAGCGGGGATACGCCGCTGTTCGGCTTCGGGCAGGATCGCGGCCTCTGGCGTATCGACGACGATCCGCTGCCGTTCAGCGCGCTGTACCGCGTGCTGGCGCTGCGCTACGGCTGGATGGACGACCCGACCACCATCGAGAGCCGCATGGAGCCGACCGGCTGGTGCCCGCCGGAGCCTGGGAACATCTCGCAGCTTGAGTTACTCGCGCAGAATCCGCCGGAGCACTTCGCGCGCAACCTGCGCAGCATGGCGGCGCTGGCGGGGGGGCACGGCGCGGCCATGCTGTTCTCGTCGGTGGCGTGGGATACGGCGGCGGGGACCTGGGCGCTGGACCGCGATCCGGGCCTGGACGGTACGCGCGCGCTGCGCGATGGACTCGCCGAACATAACGCGCTGATGGCCCAGATCGCGGCAGACACCGGCGCGCAGTTCGTGGACCTCGCCGCCGAACTCGATCCGAACGGGCTGTTTCAGGGCGACATGGTGCATCAGACTGCCGAGGGCGCGCGGCAGCAGGCCGCGATCTACGCGGCGTACCTCGACGCGGCGGGGATCATCCCGCGCGAGTGAGGCGTGTATATCCCGTAGGTGGGGCGTCAGGCACTCAACTCCGGCGCGTCAGGGGGGCGGGGCGCAGCCGTCAGGGTAAATGCTCTATAATCTACACTGAATGTACGACCAATCAGGGAGAGCATACACCATGAAGCACACACTTCGACGGCTGGGCCAGATGGTGCTGATCGCGGCGCTGGCTGCCGGGCTGCTGATCGGATTCGGTGGCGCAGAGCGCGCCTCAGCGGGCGGCAATGTCGGCCCGAAAGCCATGTTGGAATTCTACTACAGCCAGTATATCAACACGCGCGACTACGCCAACGCCTACCGGCAGTGGATCGCGCCGGAGCAGACCTACCAGGACTTTGTCAACGGCTACGCCACGACGACGCGCGTCGATGCGTACTTCGGCGGCTACCAGCCGGGCGAAGTGCTGTCCCTCGTGGGCCACGTGCCCGGCGTGCTGATCGGCTATCACAGCGACGGGTCGCAGGTCGCGGCGCAGGGCTGCTACGACGTGCGCTATAACCCCGCTGAATCCGGCGCGCGCCAGTGGTTGATCGCGGACGGGAATTTCACGCGGCTGAACACCGTCCCGACTCCGCAGGCGATCACGGGACTGCTGGATTTTGACTGCTCGGAATACCGTCACACGCCGGGCGGGGTCAGCTACTACAACGTGCAGGGCTTGCTGAGCGACTACTTCGGCGCAGTGAATGACCGCGACTATGCCTTCGCCTACAGCCTGTGGATGAACCCCGCGCAGACCTACGATAACTTTGTCGTCGGGTGGCAGGACACCACCGAAACCGTCGCATTCTACGGCGCGTACCAGTTCAGCGGCGTGTTTGGCGTGGCGGAGTCCGGGCGCGTGCCGGTGATGCTGCTCGGCTACCACACTGACGGCGAACTGGTGGCGTTCCAGGGCTGCATCGGCCTGAACTTTAACGCGGGCCTCCCGCGCCACTGGAGCCTCTACGACGCTTACCTGACCCAACTGCCCGCCGGGATACCCGCCGGGACCGTCCCGACTGAGGCGCAGGTCAACGCGGCGCTGACGGCGGCGTGCTATTAAAGCGATAAGCTGTAAGCGATAAGGCTGATCCAGGAAATAAATCACCCAAATAAGCTGGCCTTTGCTCCCCTTCCCTGAGGGAAGGGGTTGTGGGGGATGGGGTAATTATTTTCTTGGCGTAGCCTAAACGGGGCGTGTGGGGTTTCCACGCGCCCTGATTTGTTTTTCGCGCGTGCTATAATTGACTCAAACACCGCATACGCAAGGACTCCGCGCCATGACCAACGACCTGATGCTGCCCCGCAAGTGGACACTGCGCGCGCACGGCACACAAGTGATTTTCGTCAAAAAAGCCAACGAACGCCGCGCGCACGTGATCATGAAGGCGCTGCTGTGGGCGCTCTACCTGCCGCAGTACCCCGACCTGGCGGTCGAAATCCGCATCGGCGACAAGTACAAGCCGGACGTGGTGCAGCTCGACTCGCGCGGTGGGCCGGTGTTCTGGGGCGAGGCGGGCGCGGTCGGCGCGGACAAGATCAAGTCCCTGGGGCGGCGCTTTCGGGGCACGCATTTTGCAATGGCGAAGTGGGACACGCGCCTGGACCCCTTCGAGGCGCTGGTGCGTAAGTCGCTGGATGGCATCACGCGATCCGCGCCGTTTGACCTGATCCGCGTGCCGGAGGACGCCGCGGAGCGTTTCTTCGCGGAAGACGGCACGGTCGCCGTGTCGTTCGAGGACCTCGAATGGCGGCGTCTGGAGTGAGAAAAAATCGGGTGTGGCTATTTTACGTTTGAGCCATAATCGATGACTGTTTCACTGAA
>CAZMNL010000471.1:0-3101 GCA_964567525.1 uncultured Anaerolineaceae bacterium | reverse complement strand
CCTCGAACGGCTCGACCAGCATGGCGAGCGTGTGCGGTTCGACGCTCTCGCTGATGGCGTGCGGCGTGCCGCTCAAGCGCCCGGTGGCCGGGATTGCGATGGGCCTGATCAAAGAAGGCGACGATTACGCCGTGCTGACCGATATCCAGGGCATGGAAGATCACCTGGGCGATATGGACTTCAAGGTGGCGGGCACGGATCAAGGCATCACTGCGCTGCAAATGGACATCAAGATCACGGGTGTCAGCGATGACGTGATGCGCCAGGCGCTCGAACAGGCGCGCACCGCCCGCCTGCAAATCCTCGACTCGATGTTGCAGGTCATCGCCGAGCCGCGCGCGGAACTCAACCCCTACGCGCCGCGCATCGAAACCGTCAAGATCAGCGTCGAGAAGATCGGCGCGGTGATCGGCCCAGGCGGGAAGATGATCCGCTCGATCCAGGAAAAGACCGACACCAAGATCGACATCGGCGAAGATGGCACGGTCTTTATCGCCAGCGTGGACGGCCCCAGCGCCGACCGCGCCCGCGAGATGATCATGGCCCTGACCGAAGAACCGGAACTGGGCCGCATCTACACCGGCAAGGTGACGCGCGTGGAGAACTACGGCGCGTTCGTCGAAATCCTGCCCGGCAAGGATGGCCTCGTGCCGCTGAGCCAGCTCACCGATCACTTTGTCGAGCAGACCTCGGACGAGGTATCGGTCGGCGATGAGATCATGGTGATGATCACCGACATTGACGGCGACGGCAAAGTGCGCCTGAGCCGCCAGGCCGTGCTGGAAGGCTGGACGCTGGAAGAAGCCCGCGCCGCCGATACGCGCATTGGCAGCCGGAGCAGTGGTGGTCGCGGCGGCAGCGGTGGTCGCGGTGGCAGCCGGGGCGGTGGTCGCGGCGGTGACCGGGGCGGCAGTCGTGGCGGTGGCTACGGCGGCAGTCGCGGCGGCGGTGATCGCGGCGGCAGTCGTGGTGGCGGCGACCGGGGCGGCAGTCGCGGCGGGGATCGCCGGGACTAGCGCCCGACCCTGTGTGACATCAAAAAGCGTCTCTCCCATGCGGGGGGACGCTTTTTTTCGTCTTGCGGCGGGTGGCAGCGTCACCCGGCGCTAAAGCCAGCAGACTTATAGCCCGACGGATTCACTGTCGGGCGAAGGGCGACAGCCGCAGCCTTTCGCGCGCCCTTTACCTGTAAATCCGCGCCAGGATGCGGTCCATCAGCGCGGGGAAGATGCGCCCGACCGCGATGAGCAGCCCGTCCAGCCAGCGGACGGTCATGGCGCGCGGGCGGCGCTCCAGCGCCAGCGCGACCCCGCCCGCGACCTGTTCGGGCGTCATCGTGGGCCAGCGCGACGCCACGCGCCCGGCCCGCCCGCGCCGGTTCTCCGCGAAGGCGGTGTCCGTCTGCCCGACCCACAACACCGTGACGTGAATACCCTCCGGCCTCAGTTCCGCGCGCAGCGCGCGCCCCAGCGCATCCACCGCCGCCTTGCTCATCGCGTAGACGCTGGCATAGGGCGGGGGAACCGGCCCCACCACCGACGAGATCAACACGATATGCCCGCCACCGGACGCGCGCAGCGCCGGGATCGCGGCGCGGACGGTGTGCAGCACGCCGTCAATGTTGGTGCGCAGCACGGCTTCGATCTCCGACCAGTCCGCCTCCGCCAGCGCCCCGCGAAAGCCGATCCCCGCGTTGGCGATTACCACGTTCAGGCGGTTGAACGTCGCCAGCGTCAGCGCGACCGCGCGCTGCATGGCGTCCGCATCGGTGACGTCAGCTTGCAGCGGCAGGATCGGGCCGGGGAACTCGGCTTTGTCGCACTCGTCCTTGAGCGTGTCCAGCGGTTCCAGGCGGCGGGCGGTCACGGCCACGTCGTGACCGAGCGCGGCGAACAGGCGGGCGGTCGCGCGCCCGATGCCCGATGACGCGCCGGTGATCAGGATCGCGTGGGGGTCTTTGGCTTTGGGGAGAAAATGACGGCTGTACCATTGCCACATAGGGAGGATTCCTTGTAGGTTTAAGGCCGCTATCGTTGTAATGGTTTCTCAGTGTGACGCATGTCCGCACAGATTGCAAGCTGCGCGGAGAAGGGATTGAGTCAGCGCCCATTGGCGGCGGGCGGGGGATGTGGCACAATGGGGGCCGCATCGCGCCCCGGTGGGCGCACGCGCTCACCCCCACTATGACGGAGATGATGATCCATGCCAATTCGTACCCCGCGCGTTTGTTGTGTTTTGTTCGTCGTACTGCTGGCGATAGGCGTACCGCTGGCGACCGCCGCCGCACAGGGTAACCCCGGCGTGCGCGTCGATCCGCCGGAAGGCCCCTGGACCGTTTACCTGACGTTCGACGACGGTCCATCCCGCACCGTCACCCCGCAGATTCTCGATATTCTCGCCGAATATAACGCGGTGGGCACGTTCTTCCTGCACGGACACCGCATCAAGGGCAGTGAGGATATCGTTCAGCGCATGATCGCCGAGGGGCACGCGGTCGGGAATCACCTCTGGCAGCAGGACGGGTTGACCAGCGGGGATGCAACGGTCGAGACACTGCAAGCGTCCTGGCAGCGCACGGAAGACGAGATCGCGCGCGCGCTGGGGCCGGAACTCGCCGCGATCTACGCCGAACAGCCGTTGTTCCTGGTGCGGCAGCCGGGCGGGTCGGCCCAACCGTTCCCCGTGCCGGAGGGCGTAGACGCGCTGACCTATAACTGGCACGTCTCGTCCGGCGACTCCGCGCCCTGGAATCCCGGCCCGAACGGCCCCGCCACGCGCCCCTGGGATTACGTGGTCGCCAACGTGATCCTGAGCTGGTTCGAGCCGCGCCGCTATTACAGCGTGTACGACTACGGGGACGGCGCGATTGTGTTGATGCACGATGTCGCGCCCGTGCTGCCGGTCGCGCTGCCGTTCATCCTCGAAGACCTGGTCGAGAGCGGCGCGACGTTCGGCGTGCTGCCGCGCCCCGATGACGAACCCGGCACGCTGCCGGTGCTGATTGGTGTGCCGCCGAGTTGGTACGCCTACCACGCCGCGAATTGATCGCGCACGTGGGGCGCGCCCCTACGCGATGTACATCGCGTCACGCGCGCTGTAAG
>CAZMNL010000470.1:0-3101 GCA_964567525.1 uncultured Anaerolineaceae bacterium | reverse complement strand
GGTCGCGCTGGCCGATTTCCGGCTTGGACAGGGCACGGTTGGCCTTGCGCTCGGCTTTGGGCGCTCAACCGGCATGGCGAACCTGCTCTCGCGCCCCAGCAGCGAGATCACGGCTCGCGCCGTCGAAAACGAACTGGTCACGCACAGCAGCGGAATGCGCCTGCTGTTATCTTCCACGCGCCCCAAAGAAACGCTCTTTAATGCCGCACCGGAAAGTGCCGCCCTGATCGTGCGCCACCTGCGCGCGCTCAGCCGTACCGTGCTGCTCGACCTGGGAGCCGGACTGAATCGCATGTCCGCGCGCCTGATCCAGGAACTCGACCAGCTTACCCTGGCGGTCGAACCAAATCGCGTCGCGCTGACCATCGCCCGCGAAATCTTGCAGGAAGTCGAACAGATCGGCCTGTCCAGCACGCACGTGAACCTGGTACTGGTCAACCGCGCGCAGTCCAGCCTGCATATTCCCTGGCAGGAAGCGGAACAGATTCTCAACCACGAAATGACCGCCATCATCTCTCCGGCCCCGGAACTCGCTTTCCAGGCCGCCGAAGCGGGCTTTCCGATTGTGCTGTTCCAACCCAATTCGATTGTCGCCAACCAGTTCAGCAAACTGGCCGAAGAGATCGCGGTACGCCGGGGAACTGCCTGATCGCATTTCCCCGCCCAGGCGAATTCATCCACCAACAGCAAGCGGCGGCGCGCATGTATATGCACGCCGTTTTATTTTTGCATCTTTTTACAGCAGACCGGCACAATTTGCGATATAGTTAGCGCATGAGCAACACACTGATTGAAGCCGCTATCACACTGCTGCGCCAGGCCCGGCATGTTGTCGCGCTGACCGGCGCGGGGCACAGCACGCGCTCCGGCATTCCGGATTTTCGCAGCCCCAACGCAGGACTGTGGGAAGCCACCAATCCCGCCGAAGTCGCCAGTCTGTACGGCTTCAAACACCACCCGGAGCGCTTTTACAACTGGATACGCCCATTTGCGCGAACGATACTGGATGCCGAACCGAATGCCGCCCACCATGCACTCGCCCGCATGGAACGCGCCGGGGCGCTGCGCAGCATCATCACCCAAAACGTGGATATGCTGCACACCCGCGCCGGATCGCACACCGTCTACGAACTGCACGGACATTTGCGCGATGTCACCTGCATTCACTGTTTCGCCGTCTATTCCGCCGGGCCGCACATTGAACGCTTTATAGAAGACGGCACGATCCCAACCTGCCCCGGCTGCGGGCATGTGCTCAAGCCCAACGTAATCCTGTTCGGCGAGCAGCTTCCGGCGCAAGCGTTGATCGCCGCCCGGCGCGAAACCCGGCACTGCGATGTGATGCTGGTCGCCGGTTCATCGCTGGAAGTTTACCCGGCGGCGGATCTCCCAGCCCAGGCCAAACAATTCGGCGCGGCGCTGATTTTCGTCAACCTCAGCCCCACCGATCTGGACCCGCTCGCCAATGTAGTGATCCAGGCCGATGTAGTCGATATACTGCCTCAAATTGCCGATGCTTTAGAAACTGAAAAATGATGCGCAATGAACGAATTAAACCGTTCCACCCCGGATGCACCGATTACGCCCGCGCGCTACCAGCGGATGGTGGCGCGTTTTGAGCGCATGATGGAAATCAGCCGCAAGCTGAACTCAACACTCGATCTCGGCGCGCTGCTCAATCGCATTATCGACGCCGCCACCGAACTCACCGACACCGAAGAAGCCTCGATCCTGTTGATCGATCCCTCCAGCGGGCAGCTTCGCTTTGAGGCGTCTTCCAACCTCACCCGCGCCGAGATGGAAGCGATCCCTGTGCCGCTGGAAGGCAGTCTCGCCGGGTGGGTGGTCACGCATGGGGAACCCGTGCTCGTCGAGGACGCGCGCAGCGATGATCGCTGGTTCCCGCGTGTGGACAAGACCACGCAGATCATCACGCGTAACCTGCTGGCCGTGCCCATGAACCAGCACGGGCAGGCTATCGGCGTACTCGAAGCAATCAACAAGCGGGGCAACCACACCTGGACACAGGATGATGTCAACACGCTGGCAATGCTGGCGAGTCAGGCAGGCATCGCCATCCAGAACGCGCGCCTGTTCCAGCAAAGCGACTTCATCGCTGAAATGGTCCACGAACTGCGCACCCCGCTTGCAGCGCTGCGTGCCAGCACCGCGCTGCTGCTGCGCCCCACCCTCGCCGATCACCTGCGCGAGGAGATCATCGTCACCATGCAGGGCGAAACCGAGCGCCTCACCACGCTCACCAACGACTTTCTCGACCTCGCGCGGCTGGAGTCGGGACGTTCGCGGCTCGCCTCGGAGGTGTTCGACATCCGCGACCTGATCGAGGAATGCGCGAATCTCGTCGCCCACCGCGCCAGCGAGAGCGACATCACCATCGAGGTTCACGGCATCTACCGCACCACCGCCGCCGACCGCAGCAAGATCAAGCAGGTAGTCCTCAACCTGCTGACTAACGCTATCAAGTATAACCGGCCCGGTGGCACGATCACGTGCGCGGTAACACTCGGCATCCCCGGCAAAGACCACGACTGCCCGCCAAACTGTGTGCTGGTCAGCGTCCAGGATACCGGCGTCGGCATCAGCGCGGAACACCAGGGACACCTGTTCGAAAAGTTCTACCGTGTGCCGGGCAGCACCAACGACATTCCAGGAACCGGCCTGGGACTGGTGATCGCCAAGCGCATCATTGAAGCGCACGGCTGTGAGTTGTGGTTCGAAAGCGAGGCCGGCGTGGGCACGACGTTCTACTTCACACTGCCCACCGCCGAAGAAATCGCCGGGCACGACAAACACCCGCCCGGCAGCGTCGAATTTGCCTCGGCATAAATGCCTACCGCTCCAGCAGTACCTTGAGCACGCCGGGCCGCGCGGCGTGCTCAAACGCCTGCACCGCGTCATCCAGCGCGTAACGCGCCGTGATCAGCGCGTCCACGTCCACCAGCGCGCCCGCCAACAGTCGCAGCGCCGCATCGAACGGCCCGCAGCGGCTGCCCACCACGCGAATCTCATCCACCGCCACGCGCGTCAGGTCGGCCTGTGGCAGTCCCGCATACGTGCTCTTGAGCACCACCGTCCCGCGC
>CAZMNL010000469.1:0-3124 GCA_964567525.1 uncultured Anaerolineaceae bacterium | reverse complement strand
GAGGCGCTGCGTACCCAGCACTGCGATATCGCGGTGGTAAACTTCGGGCTGCCCGGCATGGACGTGATGGAACTGGTGCGCCTGCTGCGCAACGTCCAGCCGGGCCTGCCGATTATCGTCACGCCCGGCAGCGATCTCGAACGAGAACGCGCGCAGTTGATGGATGTGCAGGGCATTGTCTCCAAGCCCTACAGCGCGCGCGACCTGATCCCGCACCTGCACGACGTGCTGCGCCGCCTCGATTCCGGCGATCTGCGGCCCCCGCACGCGCCGCCGGACCATGACTCGCTGCCGCAAGCCCCGCCCGAAGGGGCCGCGCTGCTCGAAGAGTTCGAAGAACTGGAACGCGCGCAGACCGCCCTGTTTGGCGATCACGACGACGAAAGCGCCCCGCCAAGCGACGACAGCACGCGCCTGCTGGATGACTCCGAACTGCCGGTCACGACCGCGTTTTTAAAGTGGGACACGCCGCCCCCGCCCGATTGGGAGCACGCGGACGACGGCGATCCGGACGCCGCGCCCGGCGAAACGCGCTTGCTGGCGGACCAGGACGCCGAAACCAGCGACACAACCACGCTGCTCGAATGGGCCACATCGGAAGAAACGCGCCGCCTCCAGGAAACCGACGATCTGCGCCAGCGTAAAGCGTATGGCCCGCCGGAGCCGCAGATCGACGAGCCGCCCGTGCTCTCCGGCGATACGCCGTCCGTCCCGATCCACGATTACGACGGGATGCCGGACTTCTTCCCTGGCGTGCCGGGCGAAGACGACTTCGGCGACGTGCTCGACGCGGTGGCGCACCCCCCCGACGACCGCGCGCGCTCGCCGGAAGACCGCGAATTTCACGACCTGGTGGAATCGCTGCGCACGCCCGACCTGCCGCGCCCGCGCCGGACTCGCCTGGAAGAACTGCTCGCGTCGATTGCGTCGGATGCCGGGATCGAAATTCCGCCCGACGAAACCGGTGACGCGCTCGATTATGTGTTCGACGCCATCCGGCGCGGGCATGTCCAGCCGGACGCGGATACCCCCGGCGGCGATACGGACGATACGACCATCGGCGATGTGATCGACGGGCTGTTCGACCCGGCTTTCGAAGATGTGTTGGCGGCGCTGGCCGGTGAGGACATCACCGAACAGCCCATCGAAGAGCCGACCTACAGCGATCCGCGCCGCGCGTGGGATGAGGACCTCTCGGACGCTGATGATCGGGCGCTGGAAGGCGACGCCTTCGCGGGCATGGAGCCGCCCGAAACCCTGCCCGAAATGCCGCCGGAATCGCGTGAAGCCCGCGAACCCGGCCCGGTGATCGTCGAGCCACCCATCGAAGCCGAGGATTCCTCGCGCTACCCGGCGACGGCGGCGCTCAACGCGGTCAGCACGGATGACAGCAGCGAATTCTCGCTCGATGACCTGCTCAGCCGGATCGAGCAGGAACTACCGCCCGTCCGCGAACTGCGGCCCCGGCTCAAGCCGCTGCCTTCCTGGGAGCGCGAGGGCCTGCTGGACGGCGCGAGCGCGCTCGCCAGGATGTTTGATTACGCTGAGGGCGTGCGCGGGCTGGATACGGGAGCCGTTGACGAGCCGCCCCCCTTTGAGGAAGACGATACGCGCCCCTCGGCGGCGCTGACTGACATCGCGCCCCCGCTGGCCGAAGGTGACACGCGCCCCGCCGGTCCCGATACGGACGTGGATATTGTGCCGCTGCCGGACCGCCCCGCATCACCGCCCGAAGAACTGCTCACCCTTGACGACCTGCTGGCGCGTGCCGAACTGCCGCCCGAAGCCGGGACCGAGGAAATCCGCCGCGACCGCAAGGTCGCGCGCGACCGTCAGGGCGCGCAGGACCGCGCGCGGCAGGAGTCCGATGCGGTGATGATCGAGCCGACCGACGCCGAAGTCGAAGCGGTCTTCTTCGACAGCGTGGGCCACGAGCCGGAGTCGTTCGCCGAAGCGCCGCCCGAACCCACCGGCCAGGATGCCGATCAGGATGCCGGGCAGCGTGACGAAGACTGGGAAGACTTCGATGTGCGGGGCTTCGACCTGGAAGCGGAAGAACTGATCCCGATGTCACTGGATGAGGCCACGCAGCGCATTGAAACGTATGCGGAAGAAGACGCGCAGCAGGCGCGCAGAAGCGCGCTGCTCGACGATGCCGATCTCGCGCGGGCGGCGGTGCAGTTGACGCAGTACGCGCTGGAGAGTTCCGCGCAGTTGACGCTGCTCACCCGTTCGGGCGAACTGCTGGCGCACGCCGGGCACGCTGATGAGGACACCGCGCTGACGATCTTCGAGCGCATCGACCGTGCCTGGGCGGAGTCCAGCGCCGCCTCGGACGCGCTGATCCGTTTCGTGCCGCTGCCGGATGGCGGCGAATACCTGGTTTACAGCGCGTTGATCGGCGACGACAACATGACACTGACGATGGCCTTCCACGCCAACACCTCGCTGAGCCTGATCCGGCGGCAGGCGCGCCGCCTGAGCGAATCGCTGGACCTCGTGCCCGTGCAGGACGAAACCACCGACGCCACGCTGCCCAGCCGCCCCACCGAGATGACGCCGCCGCGCGGCTTGCAGGAACAGGTCAGGGTCATTGATGACGATCTGCCGCCGCGCCCCAGGGCCGCCGAAGACGAAATCTATACCGGTTACACCGCGCTGTGGATGCCCAACGATCCCGGCGTGGAGCTGGTCGGGTCGTTCGCGGACGCGCTGTATAACTGGATTTATGCGGCGGCGGATGCGGCGGAATGGGAGCTTGACACGCTGGATGTGCAGGCGGACTATGTGCGGCTGACGCTCAGCGCGCCGCAGAAGCTCTCGCCGGACGATGTGATCAGCGCGCTGATGCACGAAACCGCCGCGCGCATCGGGGACAGTTTCCCGGATGTGGCGCGGCGCGGCACGCTGTGGACCGACGGCTACTATCTTGTCACGCCGCCGCGCGACCTGAGCGACCGCGAGATCATGCGTATCACCACCGTGCAGCGTAACGCGCAGCTCAACCGGTGAGCGGGGCTACTCCCGCGCGGAACGTGACGCGCGCAGCGCCAGCCCCCACAGCAGCCGGAGTCCACAAGTTCGGGGCTGGCGCAGCCATTGAGATAGACGAGTTTGAGCTGAG
>CAZMNL010000468.1:0-3134 GCA_964567525.1 uncultured Anaerolineaceae bacterium | reverse complement strand
GTGCTCTATCCCGATGGCGAAATCTACCGCATCCCGTCGCCGTACCGTTTCGGGCTATACCCGCTGTGGGTCCCGCCGCTGGATGCGGCAGACGGCGCGTATCATACGACAGAATAGTGCTCGTTTTTGCTTATCGCTTACCGCTTACAGCTTACAGCTTTCTCCGAAGGAGTTTTCATCGTGGAACAACAACTTAACGCACTCAAACAACGCCTGATCGAAGTCAACGACCTGAACTCGGCAGCGGGCGTGCTCTACTGGGACCAGTCCACGCACATGCCCAACGGCGGCGCGAAGGCGCGCGCGCGGCATCTCGCCACGCTGCAAAAAATCGCGCACGAGCGCGCCACCGATCCCGAAATCGGGCGCTTGCTGGATGCGCTGCAACCCTACGCCGAGGGCCTGCCGTATGAGCATGACGACGCCGCGCTGATCCGCGTGGCGCGCCGTGAGTACGAACGCGCGACCAAAGTCCCCGCCGACTTTAACGCCGAATTCGCCGCGCACACCGCCGAAGCCTACCACGTCTGGACCGAGGCGCGCCCCGAAAATGACTTCAAGCGTGTGCAGCCCTACCTGGAAAAAACGCTCGACATGAGCCGCCAGCTTGCGGAGTTCTTCCCCGGCTACGATCACATCGCCGACCCGCTGATCGACTTCACCGACTTCGGCATGAAGGCCGCCGATGTGCGCCGCATCTTCGCGGACCTGCGCGCGCAGTTGGTCCCGCTGGTGGGGGCGATCATGGAACAGGAAGAAATCGACGACGCGTGCCTGTGGCAGTTCTTCCCCGCCCAGGAACAGATCGCGTTTGGCGCGATGGTCGCGGAGGCGTTCGGCTACGACTTCGAGCGCGGGCGGCTGGACCTGACGCATCACCCGTTCGAGATTCGCTTCTCGGTGGGTGACGTGCGCATCACCACGCGCGTCAAGGAAGACTATCTCGGCGAG
Source organism: uncultured Anaerolineaceae bacterium (assembly GCA_964567525.1). Classification (GTDB taxonomy): domain Bacteria; phylum Chloroflexota; class Anaerolineae; order Aggregatilineales; family Aggregatilineaceae; genus CAYRNY01. The sequence goes on along the minus strand of CAZMNL010000468.1, from coordinate 2,183 downwards.
TGCATGTTCAGCGCGATGCACGAGGCCGGGCACGCCATGTACGAGCAAGGCGTCAGTTGGGATTACGAGGGCACGCCGCTGGCGCGTGGATCGTCGTCCGGCGTACATGAGAGCCAGTCGCGCCTGTGGGAAAACATCGTCGGGCGCAGCCGGGGATTCTGGCAGCACTTCTACGGCGATCTACAGCGCCGCTTCCCGGAGCAGTTGGGCGATGTCGCGCTGGAGGAATTCTACCGCGCGATCAACAAGGTGCAGAAGTCGCTGATCCGCACCGACGCCGACGAAGTGACCTACAACCTGCACGTGATGATCCGCTTTGACCTGGAACTGGCGATGCTCGAAGGCGAACTGGCGATTGCCGACCTGCCGGACGCCTGGAACGCGCGTTACGAGTCCGACCTGGGCATCGTCTCCCCGGACCTGAAAGACGGCGTGATGCAGGATGTCCACTGGTTCGGCGGGCGGGTTGGCGGTGTCTTCCAGGGGTACACGCTGGGCAACATCATGAGCGCGCAGTTCTACGAGGCGGCGCTGGCGGCCTATCACGATATTCCGGCGCGCGTCCAGGTGGGGGACTTCGCCACGCTGCACAACTTCCTGGGGGAAAACATCTACCGGCACGGCAAAAAGTTCACCGCCAATGACCTGCTGGAACGAGTCACCGGTGGCCCGCTGTCGATTGCGCCGTATATGCGCTATCTGAAAACCAAGTACGGCGAGTTGTACAATCTGTAAGCGATAAGCTTTTAGCGATTAACCAGGGCTGACTCCTTCTAACAAAAAATTACCGCAGACGCGCTGCAAGCAGCGACACCGAGAACGCAGAGAGAGAAAATCAAAAAGAGCGTTCTTGTCTTATCCTTGTTTTATCTCAGCGCCCTCAGCGTACCGCTTTAGCGGGCCTCTGCGGTAAGATTCGCATTTGAATGATTCAGCCCTACCCCTGGCGCGTTTTCTATGGAAATTGAAACGATTATCTGCGATAATCCCCTTGTTGAAAATAAACGAAGCCCCTCATTCGGGGCTTTTGTGTGAGGCTGGAATAATGTCTGATAACACACTGCTGGAAAAACTCACCGGGATCGAGGAGCGTTACGAAGAACTCGAACGCCTGATCGCGGACCCTGAGATCGTGATGGATTACGAGAAAGTCGCGGGATACTCGCAGGAACGCGCCGATCTCCAGGAGATCGTGGACCGGACGCGCGCGTACCGTGACACACTCGACCAGTTGGAACAGGCCGAGACGCTGCTCGACGATCCTGATATGGCGGAACTCGCGCGCGAAGAAGCGAACGAACTGCGCGCTCAACTCCCGGAAATGGAAGAGAAACTGCGCCTGCTGCTGCTGCCCAAAGACCCGCGCGACAGTAAAAGCGTGATCGTCGAAATCCGCGCCGGGGCGGGCGGCGACGAGGCCGGTATCTTCGCCGGGGACCTGTTCCGCATGTATTCGCGCTACGCGGAAAATAGCCGTTGGAAGGTGGAGATCGTCAGCGCGAACGAAACCGGCGTGGGCGGCTACAAGGAAATTGTCTTCTCGATCAAGGGGCACGGTGCGTGTTCGCGGCTGAAGTTTGAGAGCGGCGTGCATCGCGTGCAGCGCGTCCCGGTGACCGAAAGCCAGGGGCGCATCCACACCTCAACCGCGACGGTCGCGGTGCTGGCTGAGATGGACGATGTGGAAGTGGACATCAACCCGACGGATTTACAGATCGACACCTACCGCTCGGCGGGCGCAGGCGGCCAGAACGTGCAGAAGAACGAAACCGCGATCCGCATCACGCATGTGCCATCGGGGATCGTTGTGGCGTGCCAGGACGAGCGCAGCCAGTTACAGAATAAGCTGCGCGCAATGGGCATTCTGAAAGCCAAACTCTACGACATGGAGCAGCAGCGCCTCCGTGACGCGCAAGACTCCGCGCGCCGCAACCAGATCGGGTCCGGGGATCGCAGCGAGAAGATCCGCACCTACAATTACCCGCAGAACCGCATCACCGATCACCGCATCAACATAAGCAACTACAATCTGCCGGCGATGATGGACGGCGACCTGGACGAATTTATCGACGAACTCGCCACCCGCGAAGAAGCCGAACGCTTGCAGGCCATCGGCATATAACGCGCCATTTGGTTGAGTCAGCAAAGGCCCTGGCAGCATGTCCGGCCCCGATATAAACAAT
>CAZMNL010000467.1:0-3135 GCA_964567525.1 uncultured Anaerolineaceae bacterium | reverse complement strand
GATCGCCATCAACAGCGCGGCGGTGCGCACCCCGGACCTGATCAGCGAGGGCGCAGAGCGCTTCGGGTCGCAGTGTATCGTCGTGGCGATTGACGCGCGCTGGAACGGCACAAACTACGAAGTCTACGTCAGCGGCGGACGCACCCCGACCGGACTCGACGCCATCGAATGGGCGCGCGAAGTCGAGCGGCGCGGCGCGGGCGAAATCCTGCTGACCAGCATGGACTGCGACGGCACGCAGAACGGCTACGAAATCAGGCTCACGCGCGCGATCAGCGACGCGGTCAGCATCCCCGTGATCGCGTCCGGCGGCGCGGGCGCGCTGGATCACTTCCGCGAGGCAGTCGTCGAAGGCGGCGCGGATGCCGCGCTCGCCGCGAGTCTGTTCCACTACCGGCAGTTGAGCGTCGGGCAGGTCAAGGCGTACCTGCACGAAAATAACGTCCCCGTGCGGCTGGTCGAGGTGCAGGCGTGATCGACGTTGAGGCAGTAATCCCCAAGCTCAAATGGAACGACGCGGGCCTGATTCCCGCCATCGTGCAGGACGTACAGACAGACATGGTGCTGATGGTCGCCTGGATGAACGCTGAGGCGCTGCGTCTCACGGTCGAAAGCGGCGAAACGCACTTCTGGAGCCGCAGCCGCCAGGAACTCTGGCACAAGGGCGCGACCAGCGGCAATACGCAGACTGTGACCGGCATCTGGGCGGACTGCGACGCGGACGTGCTGCTGATCAAGGTCAACCCCGCCGGTCCCGCGTGTCATACCGGGGCGGTAAGCTGTTTCTTTCAGGATTTGGAGGCGTTCGGTGAGTGATATTCTGGCGCAGATCTTCGCTACGATTGAAGACCGCAAAACAAACCCCAAGCCCGGCTCGTACACCAACAGCCTGTTGGAGGCCGGGGAAGACGAGATCATCAAGAAGGTGGGTGAGGAAGCCGCCGAGGTGATTCTGGCCGCCGCGCGGCAGGGTGACGAACGGCTGATCTCCGAGCTGGCCGACCTGACGTATCACTGCATGGTGCTGCTGGCCGCGCGTGGACTCTCGCCGGATGACGTGCGCGCCGAACTTGCGCGCCGCCACCTGCCGCGCGAGTAGCGCGAGCCTCACCCGGCGCTTTGATCACCGGGTGAGGCTGATCTCGAATCGCGTCATCCGAGGGGACCGGAATGCTGCCCCTCGGCGGTGAACAGCGCGTAGATGCGCCCGCTATCGCCCAGGAACATCGATCCGCGCTCGAAGTCCTGCCACATGCCGCTGTACTGCGCTTCCGGCAGCGTAGCCCAACCCAGCGCATCCCGCAGCGCACCGTTAGAGCGCCATACCAGCCCGAAACCACGCACCGGCTGCAAGACGCCACTCGGCGCGGCAAACGCGGGATCGTCGGCGGGCATCCCTTCGTTCCAGCTATCCGGGACCTGCCAGAACTGCCCATTAGCCGCCAGCGCGTAAATCTGTTTCGTATCGCCCCGCCAGAACATACTGCCGCGTTCGAAGGGCTGCGTCACCATCGGCGGGCTTGCGCCGTTATTCGTCGGGCAGCCGAGCCGCTCCGACACGCTGTTATAGGCGTTGGCAAACTGCCCCGCCACCGAATACGCGCAGCCGCCGCTGCTGCCCTGCGGGACCAGGCCGCCGCTGTTGGCCGCCGGGACGCCTACTCCGGTATTCACGCTGTAGGGGGCCAGCGTGGGGGCCGGTTCGCCGCTTTCTGAGGTGGGCTGTCCCAGGAAAATACCGACATACGGCGTCAGTGACGCGGTAGGGCGCGGCGGGCCGGGTGTGGGCGTCTGCTGCATGACAGCAACGGATTCCGCACCGGCGAGCACGGGCGTCGGCGTCGGCGTGAGCGCAATAGTGACGATCTGCTTGGGAAACGCATCAAACCCGGTCAGAATCGCGGGATCGGCCTCACCCTGCGGGGCGGCGTTATCGCTGCACGCGGTCAGGGCCAGGATCAGCACCAGCCCCAGCACCCAGAACACGCGGCGCGGGGTCATGGCTGCAACTCCGCTTCGATCTGTTTAAGCAGCGGCTCGCACATCAGGATCGCCAGTGCGCTGATACCATCCTTGATCGCGCCCGTGCGCGCCATGTGCAACCCTTCGGGGATCGAGACGCGGCGCAGTTCGATCAGCTCCGTGTCTTCGTGTTCGGGTTCGAGCAGGACCACGCCGGTTGCCAGGAAGACCTTGGCGTTCTCGTTGCCGATGCCGTTCATGGTGAAGACCTCGCTGACCAGCGTGATCGTGTCCGCCACGCCGCCGATTTCCTCGCGCAGTTCGCGCGCCGCCATCGTGGGGGCGTCGTGCCCCGGTTCGATGTTCCCGGCGGGCACTTCCAGGCACCACGTCCCGACCGTGTAGCGATACTGGTTGATCAACACCAGTTCACCCGCGCGCGTTGCCGGCACGATCCACACGGCGTCGGGTTTTTCGATCAGCGTATAAGTGAAGGTTTTGCCGCTGCGCGCGCGCAGTTCATCCTTCCATTGCGCGGTGATCGTCATGCACAGAAGGTGCGCCTGAACGCCGCGCGGTTCAAGCGCTCGCTGTGGAGCATTCTGTGTTTAACTCGGCCTCAGCTCAAGGCCGCCTTGACCAGACCACTGGCGAGTTTCCCGTCGAGCACCGCGCCGTGCTTTTCCTTCAGCGCGCCCATCACGGCACCCATGTCCTTCATCGAGGAAGCTCCGGTTTCCGCCTTGATCGCTTCGATCGCGGCTCTGGTTTCGTCCTCGCTCATCATTTGCGGCAGGAATTCCTCGATCACAGCGAGTTCTGCTTCTTCATTTGCCGCCAGTTCCTCGCGCCCGCCATCGCGGTACATCTGGATCGATTCGCGGCGTTGCTTGGCCATCTTTTGCAGCACGCTCGTCACCAGAGCATCGTCGTCGATCTCCTTACCGCTGGTGCGTTCTTCGATGTCGCGATCCTTGATCTTGGCGGAAATCTGGCGCAGCGCGGCGGTGCGTTCCTTGTCCTTGGCTTTCATCGCGGTGATGGTGGCGGCTTTGATATCGTCGCGGATCATGGGTCTGACCTTCTTGTTTCGCTGTAGTTGTGGATGGATCGGTATATGGGCGCGCTCTACCGCATTGCGCGCGCTTCGCCTAGGTTGACGCGCGCGCGCGC
>CAZMNL010000466.1:0-3143 GCA_964567525.1 uncultured Anaerolineaceae bacterium | reverse complement strand
CCTCGATGCGCTGTGGACCTATACCGAATATACGAATCAGAACCAGACCGGGCTGCTGATGCAGGCCGCCGCCCCGGTTTCTGGCGGGGACCGGATCGCGTTCCTGGGCAGCAGTGGGGGCCGTTTCGCGCTGCACACCATCGCGGCGGCACGCGGCGCGTCTCCCGTGCAGGTTTCCGGCTGGATCACCGGGCAGGTGGTCGCGGCGGAGTGGAACCGCGAACGGTCCGCCGTGCTGGTGACGGTGCAGCACGCCGGGCAAACGCGCCTGTGGATTCTGCGCATCGATGGTGTCGCCGTCGATACCACGCCCGCCGCCGGTGCGCCCACTGACGCCGCCTGGCGCTGAGCGCGGCAGCATCACCTTCCACACCATCGGGTCCACGAACAACCTATCAGCGATGTGGTGTGCGCGACTGGCCTCACCCCCTAAATCCCCCTCTCCATCCGAGACGTTTCGCTTCGCTCAACGCTCAGCGAAACTATGGAGAGGGGGACTTTCCGACGCACGACAACCAGATTCCCCCCTCTCTAGCTTTGCTGGAGAGGGGGGCCAGGGGGGTGAGGCCAGTCGCGGTGGCCCATTGATCCGCATCCTGTTTCACTCCACAACTGTGCCTGACAACTCGTTCGTGGACCCCACACCATCCCCCCGTTTGCCGCCGCCATGTTATAATGGCGGGAGCGCTAACGGCTCTGCACCGAAAGAAAAATCACTGTTGACTGACGCACGAAATTACCTGCGCGCCCACCGCGCCGATGTCGCCATGACGTTTATGGTGATCATCTGGGGCTTTCACTTCATCGTGATGAAAAATGCGGTCGAAGACCTCGCCCCGCTGACGTTTAACGCGCTGCGTTTTGTCGTGGGGCTGCCGCTGCTGATCCTGTTTGCGGCGCACGAACGCGGCTGGATGCACCTGGCGCTGCGCGATATCGCCCTGATCGCGTTTCTGACTGCCATCGGGCCGTTGATGTACCAGGTCGGCTTTGCGCTGGGCATCAAGCGCACGACTTCCACCAACGCCGCGCTGATCATCGCCACCATGCCCACCTGGACCGCGTTCTTTTCGATGGTGCTGCGGCTGGTGGAGGTGCGCCGCCGTTTGCTGGGGGGCATGGGAATGTCGCTGGTCGGGGTGGCGCTGGTTGTGCTCAGCCGGTCGGAAACCGGGCTGGCGCTCTCGCGCGATGACCTCATCGGCAGCGCGCTGCTGGTCGGTGCGGCGATGGCGGGCGGGCTGGCGAACGTGTTCAGTAAGCCGGTGGTGGACCGTATCGGCGGGATGCCCACCGCGATCTGGAAGTATGTTTTCACCAGTCTGGGACTGGTGATTCTCTCCGCGCCGGACCTGTTCACGCTCACCGCGCAGGACGTGCCGCTGAGCGCCATGCCCAATGTGCTGTACAGCGGGATGCTTTCCGGGGTGGGGGGCTTTCTGATCGTGCATTTCGCCGTGCGCGAGATCGGGCCGACGCGCATGTCGAGCTATTTCAACTTCAACCCGATTGTAGCCGCCTTCGCCGGGATCGTGATCCTCAGCGAGCCGTTTTCGGTGTGGCTGCTGGTCGGTGGCGCGCTGACCGTGATCGGTGTGGCGGTCGTGCGCGGCAATACCTATATGCGCAAACGCCCGGAATCCCGGCCCGAATCCGGTTAACCCATTGTGCCCGCGCCCTGGTCCCCGTTATAGTTATATCAACGGTGGACAGCAGAACGGAACAACCCATGAATGAGCGTACACATACCCCTATCCTGATCGTGGGAGCCGGGATCACCGGCTTGCTGGCGGCGCATACCCTGCGCGAAGCGGGGTTCGAGGCGCTGGTCGTGGAGCGTGCGGACACAGTCGGCGGGCGGCTGGCGACGTGCGCGGTCGGGCCGGGCCGCGCGGATTACGGCGCGCAGTTCTTCACCGTGCGCACACCGGAATTCCAGGCGCATGTGGATCGCTGGCGTGACGCCGATCTCGCCTTTGAGTGGGCGCACGGCTGGAGCGACGGCAGCCTGGCCGTCACGCGCGCCGATGGACACCCGCGCTATGCTATCCGGGGCGGGATGCAGGCATTGGCGCAGCATCTCGCCGCGCCGCTGGACGTGCGCACCGGCGCGAACCTGACCGCCGTCGCGCGGCATTACGAGGGCTGGGTCACGGTGGATGACCAGGGGCGTGTATATACTGCTGACGCCGTGCTGCTCACGCCGCCGGTCCCGCTGGCGCTCTCGCTGCTGCGCGCGGGGGATGTGCCGCTGCATGACGACACCGAAAAGACTCTGCGCGCGATCCAGTATGATCCCAGTCTCACCGGCCTGTACTGGATCAATGGCCCGGTACATCTGCCCGAACCGGGCGCGATCCAGCAGCACAACGCCGCGATTGCCTGGGTTGCGGACAACAAGCGCAAGGGCATTTCGCCCGACGCCACGATCATCACGATCCAGGCGGGGCCGGGCTACAGCGCGGAGCTGTGGCCGCTGGCCGATTGGGAGATTCTGGTCGCGCTGTCGTCGGCGCTGCGCCGCTATAAGGACCTGCTCGCCGACGTGGTGGAGCAGCAGCTTATCCGCTGGCCGTATGCCATGCCGCAGACCGTCTACCCGCAGCGTTATCTGCGGCTGGACAATCTGCCCCCGCTGCTGCTGGCCGGGGATGCTTTCGGCGGGCCGCGCGTCGAGGGGGCGGTGCTGTCCGGCATGGTGGCGGCGGCGGCGATCATCGGCGCGCTGAAAACGGTGGAGTAAACCTGCTCTGAAAATAGCGATAAGCTTTAAGCGGTAAGCGATAAGCGATAAGCGAAGAGCAGGTCGCGGCGGGGTGCGGCTCGCTTCGCCGACGGTTCAAACCTGTCGGCTATAGCTTTTCAGAAAACGTTCTGGAGTCGGTCTTTTCCCCTCACCCTAAATCCCTCTCCCACAAGGGGAGAGGGACTTGCAGGACACTGTCTCCCCCTCTCCCCGCGCAGCAGTGGGAGAGGGGGCGGGGGGTGAGGGCCAATCTACGCCAAATTCGATTCGCCAACAGTATCTGTCACCGCACACCGTCGCTGTCTGCTAACCGCTATTTTTCGAAGGAGCTACCCATGCCGCACTGCGACCGGCGGTCGCACCGGCACCACGAAGGTATGAAAATGGGCGGGGATCG
>CAZMNL010000465.1:0-3147 GCA_964567525.1 uncultured Anaerolineaceae bacterium | reverse complement strand
GCTGTCCGGTTTACGCAGCGGGCGCGCACCGGATCGCCGGGGCTGGCGGGCGCTGTTCAACCGCGTTGGACGGCGGCGCACCGCCCCTCCGCGCATTTCACGCAGAATCCAATGAGGCGGAGAGCGTCATGAGTTTTACGAACCCTAACGCCCTGTTATTGCTCCTCACGCTGCCGCTGTTCATCGTGGTGGGATGGCCGCGCCTGTCCTACCGCCGCCGCCGTGATACCGCCAGCCTGATCATCCGACTCCTGCTGGTGACGCTGCTGATCCTGGGGCTGTCGGGCATCCAGGTGCAGCGCGCCGCCGACAAGCTCGCAGTGGTGTTTTTGCTGGATGGCTCGGACAGCGTAGCCCCGTCGATGCAGAGCGCGGCGGTAGAATACATACGCCAGGCTGCCGAAACAATGGGCGTGCTTGACCAGGCGGCGGTTGTGGTTTTCGGAGCCGATGCGCTCGTTGAAATTCCGATGACCGAACAGCTTGAACTGGTGCAGATTGGGTCCGACCCGGTCCGGCTGAATACCGATCTGGCTGAGGCGATGCGTGTTGGGTTGGCGTTGTTCCCTGCGGACACCGCCAAGCGTATGATCGTGTTGAGTGACGGTAAGCAGACGGTCGGCGATGCTGAGGAAGTCGCGCGGCTGGCGGCGGCGACCAATGTACAGGTCGAATATGTGGCGCTGGCCCCGGAAGACGCGCAGTTGCAGGTCGCCGGGCCGGAGATCATGATCATGGACGTGGACGTGCCCACGACCGTCAACGAGGGCGAGCGCTTCAATCTGACAGTAACGCTTGGCAGCAATCGCGCGGGTAGCCAGGCCGAACTGCGTGTGCTTTCCGGTGGGCGCATCATCCACCGCCGCGCGCTTGATCTGCCGCTGGGCACGACGAACGAAGTCTTCGAGATGCTCGCTCCCTCGTCAGGATTTGCCGATTTTCACGCGGTATTAGAACCGCTCAGCGCTGACACGTTCTACCAGAATAACCAGTTATCGGCCTTCACCGAAGTTACCGGGCCACCGCGCGTGCTGCTGGTTGCTTCCCAGGAAAACGAGATAGAGTCTCTGCGCGAAGTGTTGGTCGAATCTGGCTTGCAGGTCGATGTACAGGGGCCGCGCGATCTGCCGATTGGTCTTGCGCCGCTGAGCAGTTACGACAGCATTGTGCTGGCGAACATCTCCGCCACCGACCTCACCACCGACCGCATGGAACATCTGCAAGCCTATGTGCGTGACCTGGGCGGCGGTCTGGTGGTGATCGGCGGGCCGAACAGTTACGGGGTGGGGGGGTACTTTGAAACGCCGCTGGAAGAAACGCTGCCGGTCGAGATGCGCATCAAGGACCAGGAACGTATCCCGCAGCTCACCATGCTGTTTGTGATCGACCGGTCCGGCAGTATGGAGATTGCCAGCAGCGGCGGTGTTTCTAACCTGGAACTGGCGAAAGAAGCGGTACTTCGCTCGTTTGACCTGCTCGATGATGCCGACCGGACCGGCGTGCTGTCGTTCGATGTCAGTGCGTACTACGTTGTAGAGCTTCAAGACGTGGGGGACGAGACGAACCGCCAGAAACTCCGCGAACTGGTCGGTTCGCTGCGGCCCGGCGGCGGGACCAGCATTCGCCAGGGCATTACGTCCGCTGACCAGGTGCTGAGCGAGGACCCCTCGGAACTCAAGCACGTTATTCTGCTGACGGACGGCGGCGCAGATCAGAGCGGCATTGTCCCGGCGGTATCGCGCATGAACCAGAATTACGGCGTCACGACCTCGGTTGTCGCGGTGGGGCAGGACTATACTGAATGGCTGCGTAGTGTCGCGGAAGCCGGACGGGGGCAGTTCCATCTGGTATATGATACGTCTACCATTCCGGCGATTTTCACTTCTGAAACGATGCTGGCGACACGGTCGTATATCTTCGAAGAGTTATTTTCGCCGTATCTTTCCGCGCGCCACCCGATCATGACCGGGTTCGATAGCGTGCCCGTGCTGGCCGGATATGTGGCAACCTCGCAGAAAAATACCGCGACCGTGATCCTGCGTGGCCCGCAAGAAGACCCCGTCCTGGCGGCGTGGCAGTATGGGTTGGGGCGCTCGGTGGCGTTTACGTCGGATGCGTCCTCGCGGTGGGCTGCGAACTGGGTAGCCTGGGATGGTTACGCCGATTTCTGGAATCAGGCGATTCGCTGGACGATCACATCCGGCAGCACGAATAATATCGAGGCGCGCGTGATCCAGCGCGGCGAACAGGCGGTTGTCGTGGTCGATGTGCGTGATACGCGCGGCGGTTACCTGAACGGTTTGCAAATGGATGCGGCGGTCGTCAGCGCGACATTGGACCGTTTCGCGCTGGATTTGCGCCAGACCGCGCCGGGTCGTTATGAAGGCGTTTTTACTCCGGCCAGGGAAGGCGCGTATTTCATTACCGTCGCGGGCAGCACATCGCCCGCCTCAGACGTGCTCGCGCCGCAGACGGTTGTGCAGTCTACCGGGTGGGTGCTGAGTTACTCGGCTGAATATCGCGTAGAAGCGGAAACAGTCGGGCGTGATGCGCCGCTGAACCTGCTGCGGCGTCTGGCCGAGATTACCGGCGGTGGATCGCTAAAGGACCATCCAGACCGGGTATTTTTGCACAATCTGGACCAGGAACGGACCGCGCAACCCATCTGGCAGTATTTCCTGCTGGCGGCGCTGCTCTTGCTGCCACTGGATATCGCCGTGCGCCGCCTGGTGATAACCCAGAGCGATCTGGACAGGCTGCGCGCATGGTTCAGCCGGCGTGAGGTGGCGGCGGAAACGCAGCCTTCGGCGCGTATGGGGCGGTTGATGAACGCCAAAGGCCGCGCGCGCCAGTCGGTGCAGCTTAACGGCGAGCGCCGGGCGGAATCGCCTTCGCGCGGCAAACCGGACACTACGCGCAAAGCACCCGCCGAACCACCGCCGCGCGCCGCGCCACGCCAGCCCGTGTCACGGGCCACGCCCCCGGCCCAGGATCGTGAAAGTTCGCTGGCGTCTAAGTTGTTAGAGCGTCGCCGCGCTCCCAAAGACGATCAGGGTGATTCCTGACGTGATGGTCATTCAAACTCTTTACCGGGCAGCCTGGGTGATTGTGATCATGCTGGCTGTGGTTGTGATGCTGGGCTGCAAT
>CAZMNL010000464.1:0-3148 GCA_964567525.1 uncultured Anaerolineaceae bacterium | reverse complement strand
CGGCTCAGCATCAGCTCCCGACCCTCGCTTCGCTCATCACCGACCACGCCGCGACTCTCAGCCCATTTCCCGATTAGTTTTGTTCCCCTGCCTTTTTGAAACGATACGCCAGCGCCTGCGCCTCGTCGAATCCCAGGGTGCGCGTCGTGTCGTCTTTCCAGTAGGTCAGGGCCGGGTGCAGCGCGGCGGCGATGCGCCACTCGATGTAGCGCGCGAGCTTCGGATGCGGCAGCAGTGCTTCCAGCGTCAGACTCTCCGCCGCTGCGCCGTTCTGCTCCGCCAGAATCTCGTCGAGCAGGATGTGCGGCCCAAAGCCCGGCGTCACCGTGACCGTCTCGGTCGCCTGGGCCGGCAAGCTGCCCGGCTCGGCCAGCAGCGGCACGACGATCACGCGATTGGCTCCAAGCACGTTCAAACTCTCGACCGCCGATAGGATCGAGGCCGCCGTATCGCTCACCAGAACGGTTACTTTGGGACAGGTCAGGCGTACTTCGCTAACGAGGTGTTTCACGCTGTCGTTGAGATTAGCCGCCTGAAGATCGGGCGCGACAACCAGCACGCCCAACGCATCTAACGTTTCATGTGTCATGGTGGTATCGTTCCTTTTGTGTGATGAGAATTATCAAAGGTCCGCCGGTAACAGGTCTGCGACGTAGTTCAGCAGCAGTTCGCGGCGGTTGCTGAGATCAAGCTCCTGCAAACCGGTATCCAGCGTCAGGATACGGTCGGCCACGCGCAGCAGTTCGGTGAAGTCATGCGTTACGTAGACCGCTGTCATTGATGTGGCGCGGATCATGGTTTGCAGGATGTCGAGCAGATCGGTTTTCCGGTGGGCGTCGAGGCTGCTGAATGGCTCGTCCAGCAGCAAGATGTCCGGTTGGATCGCAAACGCCCGCGCCAGCGCGACTCGCTGCTGCATCCCGCCGCTGAGTTGGGCCGGATAGTAGCGCTCGAAGTCCGCAAGGCCGACCTTGTCGATCCAATCGCGCGCGATATGCAGTGCGTCTTTTGGCATCATGCCGCTGGCGCGCAGGGCAACCCTGACATTTTCCTGTACCGTGCGCCAGGGTAACAGGCGGGGTTCTTGAAACACGTAGCCCAGCCGCGCACCCTTGACCGTGACGCGGCCTGTGTCCGGCGCGATCAGCCCGGCGATCAGGCGTAAGATCGTGGTCTTGCCGGTCCCGGATGGCCCCAGGATGCCCACCACCTCGCGCTGCTGCACGGCGAACGAGAGGTCATCAAGCACGCGGTGTCCTTCGAACGATTTGCTGACATTGGTGAACTGGATCACGGTCAGTTGTCCGAGAACAGGCGTCGCGGCGTGCGCGGTGGGATAGCCATGCGGGGGCGATGACGGTGAGTGCGCAGGGCGAATTCTGCCGGGTTACTCTCTTCGCCCAGCCTGGTGAGCGCGGTATACATCGCCTTGACCAGCAGCGCCATTTCGAGCGTATCGAGCGTGAGGGTAATCATATCGATTTTGATTCGGAAGCGTTGGCTCGCTAGCCAGTGGTCCCATTCTTCGATATTGTGAATATGCGGAGGGATGCTGCGCTGTTCGGCTTCGAGCACGGTGAGCAGGTGGACAAACTCGCGGTAGGTGAACGTGAATCTCATTTTGTCCCACTGTATGTGAATGCTGCCGTGTTCGCAGCACAGAATGTAACGAGACCGGTCGATTTCAGCGAGCCTGGCGAGATACTGGCACATGACAGCCCCTTGTGTGAGTTGTGTGTGAGAACCAGCCCTGCCTGTATCTCAGGCCGGGCCAAACGACAGAGACGATGATCAGGCGCTTTCGGGCGCACTCAGCTTGAATTCGCGGGCGAGCTGCGCTACCCAGGCCGCGATGCGCACGGGGGACTCGTTCGCTTGATTGTCGGCATCCAGCGCCAGCCCCATGAACCGACCATCCTCGACGGCGAAGGACTCGTCAAACTCGTGCCCGTCCGTGCCGGTGAAACCCACCAGCTCCGCGCCGCACTTGCGCGCTTTTTTCGCCAGCAGACCGATGGCGTCCTGGTACGAGTCCGGGTAACTGAACTGGTCGCCCAGACCGAAGACGGCGACCTGCTTACCGCTCAGGTCTAGCTCGTCCATCTGGGAAAACATGCGGTCCCAGTCCGCTTCAAGCTCGCCGATGTCCCACGTCGCCGCGCCCAGAATGAGCTTGTCGTAAGCGAGCATGTCGCTCAGCGGCCCATCGGTGACGTAATGCAAAGTGACCAGACTGCCTTCGATAGGATCGAACTCGGCGGCGATCATCTTGGCGGCTTCTTCGGTATTGCCGGTCGAGGTGCTGTAGAACAGTCCAATTTTTGACATGTGCAGTTCCTTTGTTTGAGTTAAGCAGGCATCACTTGTTCCAGCGCGTAAAAAAGCGGCGAATGGGATAGAGCAAGCCGAACTCGACGATCATCATTAGCAGCAGGCTCGCCAGCATCCACGCGAACAGGTCCGGCGTTTTGAGGAACGTCCAGGCTCGGTTGAAGCTGTGGCCCACGCCCTCGAATGCGCCCAGAAGCTCGGCCAGGATCACGGCGCGCACGCCGACGCCGGTTGCCAGGGTCAGCCCGGCGATCAGGCTGTAGCCGATCCCCGGCAGGTAAAGCTGGGTGAACATCTGCCAGCGCGAAAAGCGGTAGATACGGCCCATTTCGAGCAGGTGGCGGTCCAGCGCGTCGATCCCGGCGAGCGTGTTGACGTAGAGGATCGGCGTGACGATGAATGTCACCAGGAAGATCACCTGCTGGCTGCCCATCCCGAACCAGAGCATTCCCAGCACCGCCATGATGACAGCGGGCAGGGTCATGGCTACCCAACGCGCCGGTTCCAGGAAGGCGCGCACCGGCGGCACGACTCCAGCAAGCAGCCCCAGGCTCATCCCTAGCAGTGATCCCATCCCCAGCGCCTGGAGCAAACGGCCCAGTGTGATCCACATCTGGTGAGTCAGCATCCCGTCCGCGGCCAGTTGGCGGAAGGCGTCGAACGTAGCCTGCGGTGACGCGACAATGGCGCGGTGCGTATGGCTGGCGACGATATGCCACAGCAACAGCATAGCCGCGATCCCCGCGAGATGGAGCAGCAGCGTTCGGATGGCTGCCGGTGACACGCGCGCGCCGAACACCAGCCCGGCTCGATCACG
>CAZMNL010000463.1:0-3151 GCA_964567525.1 uncultured Anaerolineaceae bacterium | reverse complement strand
CCTGTACGGGCTGCGGGACGTGGACGAGGCGCAGTTGTTGCAGGCGATTGAGGACGCCAACGCGCGCGAGTTCATCGACGAACTGCCACGCGGCCTGGATTCCTACATCGGCGAGCACGGCGCGCAGCTTTCCGGCGGGCAGCGCCAGCGCATCGCCATCGCGCGCGCCCTGGTGCGCGATCCGCGCGTGCTGATCCTGGACGAGGCGACTTCCGCGCTGGACACCACCTCCGAGAGCCAGATTCAGGAGGCGCTGCTGCGGCTGATGCAGAACCGCACGACGTTTGTCGTCGCGCACCGGCTCTCGACCGTGCAGCACGCAGACCGCATCATCGTGCTGGATCACGGGCGCATCGTCGAGACGGGCACGCACGCGGAACTCGTGCGGCGCGGCGGCGTCTACGCCGAGATGCACAGCGTGCAGATCGCGCATTTGGCGATATAGGGCGATTAGCGGTTAGCCGAGAATTGCCCCGCCCATTTGGGGATTTCAAGGGCGGACACGTTTGCGTCCAGCGTATGGTCGCCGATTTTTGTAGGGGAGGGTTTATTAACCCTCCCTGGGCGGGTTTGGAAACCCGCCCCTACGAATTTCACGTTAACGCACGTGATCCGTCGGGCTTCCGCTCCTGAACATTTGGGGTTCAGGGGGTGAGGCCGCTAAACCGGTTTACCCCCCCCCACCTGACACTCGACACGCGCGCGAGAGAGACGGTATACTAGACGCGGCAGACTAACCGGAGAGAAACCCAATCATGACCCCTGAGATTCACCCTGATGCGATCCGTAACATTGTCAACGGCGACCACGGCGACCCCTTCGCGATCCTGGGGCCGCACGCGGTCGATGGCGCGCACGTCTCGATCCGCGCCTTTCGCCCGACCGCCGAAGCGCTGTTCGTGGTCGAAGCCGACACCGGCGAGCGCCACGCCATGCAAAAGCTGGACCCGGCGGGCTTCTTCGAACTCACACTGCCCGGCACATGGCCCGGACTCGCTTACCAGTTCGAGGAACAGCCCACCGAGGGCGAGCCGTTCACGTTTGACGACCCGTACCGTTTCGGCCCGCTGCTGACCGAATACGACCTCTACCTGCTGAACCAGGGCCGCCACTGGAGCAGCTTCGAGAAGCTCGGCGCGCACCTGGACGAGGTGGACGGCGTGAAGGGTGTGCGGTTCGCGGTGTGGGCACCCAACGCTTACCGCCTGAGCGTGATCGGCCCGTTCAACCACTGGGACGCGCGCACGCACCCGATGCGCTTCCACGTCAACGACGGCATCTGGGAACTGTTCATCCCCGGCCTGGAAGCGTGGGCGCTGTACAAGTTCGACCTGCGCTCGCGGGTGGCGAACTACCACACCGAGAAGACCGACCCTTACGGCTATATGGCGGAGATGCGCCCGCGCACCGCGTCGATTGTCGTGGACCTGGACGCTTACGAGTGGGGCGACGATGATTGGATGAACGCGCGCCCGGCCCGTAACCCGCTGACCGAACCGATGAACATCTACGAGGTGCATTTAGGGTCCTGGCGGCGCAAAACCGAGGGGTTGGAGTGGCTGACCTATATCGAGATGGCCGACGATCTCGTGCAGTACGTCAAGGACATGGGTTATACGCACGTCGAGTTGATGCCGGTCGCTGAGCACCCGCTGGATATGTCGTGGGGCTATCAAGTCACCGGTTACTTTGCCGCGACCAGCCGCTTCGGGACGCCCCACGAGTTCATGTACCTGGTCGATGCGTTTCACCAGGCGGGCATCGGCGTGATCCTGGACTGGGTTCCGGCGCATTTCCCCAAAGACGGTCACGCGCTGAGCTACTTCGACGGCACGCACCTCTACGAGCACGCCGACCCGCGCCTGCGCGAGCATCCCGACTGGGGCACGTACATTTTCAATTACGGGCGTAACGAGGTGCGTAACTTCCTGATCAGCAACGCGCTGTTCTGGCTGAAGAAATACCACATCGACGGGCTGCGCGTGGACGCGGTGTCCTCGATGCTGTACCTCAACTTCGGGCGCAAAGAGGGCGAATGGGTCCCCAACGAATACGGCGGCAGCGAGAATCTCGCGGCGGTGCAGTTCATGCAGGAAGCCAACGTCGTGATTCACGAGCAGTGCCCCGGCTGCATGACCATCGCGGAAGAGTCGACCGCGTGGCCGATGGTCTCGCGCCCAACGTACCTGGGCGGGCTGGGCTTCACGCTCAAGTGGAACATGGGCTGGATGCACGATACGCTCGACTACATCAGCAAAGAGTCGATCTACCGCCGCTGGCATCACAACAACCTGACCTTTTCGCTGATGTATGCGTTTAGCGAAAATTTTGTGCTCTCGCTCTCGCATGATGAAGTCGTCCACATGAAGGGATCGCTGATCAACAAGATTCCCGGCGACTCGTGGCAGAAGTTCGCCACGCTGCGCCTGCTGTTCGGCTACCAGATCACGCACCCCGGCAAGAAACTAATCTTCATGGGGTCGGAGTTCGGGCAGTGGCGCGAGTGGAGCGAGGCGCGCAGCCTGGACTGGCACCTGTTGGAGAACTTCGACACACACAAGGCCATGCAGCGCTGGGTGCGCGATATCAACCACTTCTACCAGCAGCAGCCCGCACTGTGGGAACACGATTTCGATCCGCGCGGGTTCCAGTGGATCGAAGCCAACGACGCCGACAACAGCACTTTTACCTACCTGCGTTTCGCCGAGGACCGCGAAAACTTCCTGGCGGTGGCGATGAACTTCACGCCGGTCCCGCGCGAGAACTACCGCATCGGCGTACCGGCGGCGGGCTACTACCGCGAGGTGCTCAACAGCGACGCCGCGATCTACGGCGGCGGCAACGTCGGCAACTACGGCGGCACGCACACCGACTCGATCTGGATGCACAGTCACGGACAAAGCCTGAGCATCACCATTCCGCCGCTGGGGATCGTGATCTTGCAGCGGCAGGCGGACGGCTCCCGCACACAGGAGTGATTGAGGATTGAAACATCTGCATGATATCCGGCGCGTTCTACTCGCGCTGCTGCTGTTCACGCTCGTGCTGGCGGGCTGCGAGTTTGAGGTCGTCGAGGACGTGGCGACGGAGATTCCCGCCGCGCCCGGCGGCGAGACGGCGACCGTCACGCGCGTGATCGACGGCGATACGA
>CAZMNL010000462.1:0-3151 GCA_964567525.1 uncultured Anaerolineaceae bacterium | reverse complement strand
TTATGATCAAATAATCAACCCATGTTGGGTAAAAACTGAAAACACAACTCTCGAGTCAAAATAGCCACACCCGATTAAAATTGAATGAGCCAGTGCCGGTTGTGCGCATGACACAATCGCAGCACAATCTGTATGGATACAGTTCACCGATTTTTTTTGAAACTCAAAAGGAGCAGCCATGCGCGCGGAGATTTTGTACCGGCCATCCTATTCTATGGCAGTTGTCGATCTCTCACCCTTCGAAGAAATCCGGGTGGAGTCGGGGTCGATGGTCAGCATGACAGAAGGTATGACGCTAAAAACGCAGTTGGAAGGCGGCTTGCTGCGCAGCCTGTCGCGGTCCCTGCTGGGTGGTGAAAGTTTCTTCATGAACGTGTTTCAGGCTCCAACGATGGGGGGGCAGATCAATCTTGCGCCGACCCTGCCGGGTGATATGATGATTCTGGAGATGCACGGCGAACCGCTGATGGTGCAGGGCGGTTCTTTCGTGGCGTCCTCAATGGGCGTCGAGATTGACACCAAGTGGGGCGGGGCGCGCACATTCTTCGCCTCAGAAGGGCTGATCATGCTGCGGCTGCGCGGTGAAGGTCTGCTGTTCCTGTCCAGCTATGGCGCGATTCATCCAATTGACCTGGCTCCCGGCCAACGCTATACCATTGATACCGGTCACCTGGTAGCATTCAGCGAGCAGATGCAGTTCAATGTGCGTGCTGTGGGCGGCATGCGTTCGACGTTGTTCAGCGGCGAGGGGTTGGTCGTTGACCTGACCGGTCCGGGGCGCGTGTATATGCAGACGCGCTCTGAAGATGCGTTTCTGGCCTGGCTTGCGCCGAATATTCCGCAGAACCGTTCCGAGGAGTGAGGCCATATCAAGTATGGCTGGCGGGTGGGGCTATTCAGGGCGGTGTGATATGGGCACGGCGTTGTGTGGTACAAAAATGCGCATACTGGTTTCTTCGTCGCGGATCAATGCGTGCGTTTCATAGCGCATGACAATAGCGGTCATCCAGATATCGCCAATCGCACCTGCCGCATTGATCGTCACAGCCAGCGCCACCCATTCCGCCAGTCCCACCGGCAGAAAGACCATGCTTGCGATCCCGCCAGCCGAGATCAGCACCAGCGGGGCGAGCGCAATCTGGATAAATTCATCGCGCCTGAACAGCGCATTATCCGAGGTGGCGAACAACACAAACCACTTTGCGCCATAACGCGCCTTATGTCCATACCGTGCGATCCACAGCCCGTGAATCCACTCGTGCAGCGGCAGCACCAGTATGATCAGCGTGATCCCTATGCCGCGCGGGATATCGTCCGGCAAGGCATGGATTACCAGCGGCGCGTCAAGTTCCGCATGGTAGATCATCAGCAGGCCAAATACCAATAAGCCGCTGATGATCAGCGGGAAAAATGACAGAATATTGAGCGTAATCAACACGCTGCCTTTACTGACGCTGAAACGCCGTACTTCGCGGTAGTCTGCGGGCAGGGTTGTGATTGGGGCTGTGCGGCGTGCGCGCATGTACTCTCCGGCGCAGGGTTAAGACACGGCCACCGGGGCCGGTGCAAAATGGTAATTGTATTGTAGAGGATCGCCGCCGGGGTCGGCAACCGTACCGCAGTTGGTGGGGCCGGTGAGCGTTGGCGAGTATATAATATGGCTTGCGCGCATGAAAGCAGGCACAGGAGAAAACAGGATGCCATCAGAAGTACAGACAGGAAGCGTCATATTCCGGCGGTGGGATAAACAAACGGGGTTGGAGGAACACACTGCCGCGTTTGCTACGCTGGCCGATCTGTTCGAATTGTGCCTGCAAACCCGTGAAACGCTGCTCGTTGACCGGGTGATCATCGAAGGCGAAGATGCAGACGGCGCGCGGCGCGTCGTGACGCTGGTGTTCCAGTCCGTGACGGTGCACGACGATCTGGACAGCAGCACATCCTCCGCCCCCGGCGATGCGTGATCGCCGCGCTGCCTGGGCCGCTTAACTGCTGCGCGGCAGCGCAATATCGAGCGCGTCCGCCACGCTGCGCACCGGGATAACTTCCACGTAATCGGGCAGATCGTCATCCTGGCGATAGGTGCGTGGAACCAACACGCGCCGGAATCCTAATTTTGCGGCTTCTTTCACGCGCGTCACCGTCTGGCTGACGGCGCGCAGTTCTCCACTCAAACCGATTTCCCCCACAAACGCCATATCCGCCGGGACAGGCACATCCCATGAACTGGATGCCACCGCGACGGCAATCGCGAGATCGGCGGCGGGTTCGTCGATCTTCAGGCCGCTGATCACGTTGATGAAGATATCTTTTTCAAACAGCCGGATACCCACACGCTTGATCAGCACGGCGGTGATCAACAGCATCCGGTTGAAGTCGATGCCGTTGGCGGTGCGGCGCGGGTTGGGGTAGACGGTCTGGCTGGCGAGCGCCTGTATCTCGACCAGCAGTGGGCGTGTGCCTTCCAGCGTGACCGCGATGGCGCTGCCCGGCGCGTTGACTACGCGCTCCGCGATGAATACTTCAGACGGGTTGGTGATCTCGACCAGCCCCCGGTCGCGCATCTCGAAGACGCCGACCTCGCTGGTGGGGCCGAAACGGTTCTTGACACTGCGCAGCAAGCGGTATGCCTGGAAACGGTCGCCTTCCAAATAGAGCACGGTATCGACGATGTGTTCCAGCACGCGCGGCCCGGCGATGACGCCCTCTTTGGTGACGTGCCCGACCAGAAACACCGCGATTCCGCTGTCTTTCGCCAGCTCGCGGAAGCGGCTCGCGCATTCGCGTACCTGGCTCACACTCCCGGCGGCGGACGCCTTGCCTTCGAGATACGTGGTCTGGATCGAGTCCACAATCAGCATACGCGGGCTGACCGAGTCGATATGCGCCAGGATCGCGCCGACCTCGGTTTCGGTGACCAGATACAGGTCATTGGGAGTCAGCCCCAGGCGTTCGGCGCGCATTTTGATCTGGCGTTCGCTTTCCTCACCGCTGACATACAGCACCGGCCCGGCGATGGGGTCCATCAGCGCGGCGACCTGTAACAGCAGCGTACTCTTACCAATGCCCGGATCGCCGCCGATCAGAATGATGCTGCCGGGCACAAGACCGCCGCCCAGCACGCGCGCGAGTTCCTCGACCGGGACCGGGT
>CAZMNL010000461.1:0-3163 GCA_964567525.1 uncultured Anaerolineaceae bacterium | reverse complement strand
GGGCGGCGCGTCGCCGGGCTGCAACACCCGGACTCGGATATCGAGGTGCGCATGGCGGCGCGCAAAGAGATCGTCGTGGAACTGGACGCGCAGCTTGTGCGCGCGTATGAGGACGGGCGGCTGCTGCGCACGCTGACCGTCTCGACCGGCTTACCCGCGACGCCCACCGTCGAGGGGGAGTTCAGCATCTACGTCAAGCGCCCCGCGCAGACGATGAGCGGACCGGATTATTACCTGGAAAATGTACCCTGGGTGATGTATTTTTACCAGGGCTACGGGCTGCACGGTGCGTACTGGCATGATAACTTCGGGCAGCCGATGAGTCACGGCTGCGTGAACCTGCGCACGCCGGATGCGCAGTGGCTCTACGAGTGGGCGCAGGTCGGCACGCCTGTGCTGGTGCGGCGCTAAACGCGCACCACGCCCCGCCGCTTCCCCGCGCCGCGTGACGAAACTCCCCGAAATGTGTTACAAATTAAGCAGTTAGCTATAAGCTGTAAGCCCTCAGCTTCAAGCTAAAAGCTGCATAGTATGGTCTTGTTTTGATTTTCCTTACAGCTTATAGCTAACCGCTAAAAGCTTTTTTTCAACAGGAGAGAAAACACATGGGTTCACTGGATGGCAAGACGGCGCTGGTATTCGGTGTGGCAAATAAACGCTCGATTGCGTGGGGGATTGTCGAGGCGCTGCAACGTGAGGGCGCGACGGTCGGCATCAGCTACGCGGGCGAAATGCTCGAAAAGCGCGTGCTGCCGCTGGCGCAGGAAGCCGGGATCACGTTTGTGGAGCAGTGCGACGTAACCTCGGACGAGCAGATCGCGGCGGTGTTCGTCAAGGCGAAAGAGACATTCGGCACGCTCGATATCCTGGTGCATTCGGTCGCCTTTGCGCTGGGCGAGGACCTGGGCGGGCGCTTCCGCGACGTGAGCCGCGAGGGGTTCAAGATGGCGCTGGATATCTCCGCCTACAGCCTGGTTCCGATGGCGAAGCACGCCGCCGAACTGATGCCCAATGGCGGCAGCATCATGGCGCTGAGCTACTACGCCGCCGAGAAGGTCATGCCGCGCTACAACGTGATGGCGATTGCCAAGTCCGCGCTAGAGGCGATTGTGCGCTATCTCGCGGTGGACCTCGGCCCGCAGAAGATTCGCGTCAACGCAATCAGCCCCGGCCCGATTCGCACGCTGGCGGCGGCGGGCGTGCCCGGCTTCCGCATGATGTTGAAGTACGCGGACAAGGTCACGCCGACGCGCGAACTCGCCACGCAGGAGGATGTCGGCAACCTGGCCGCGTTCCTCGCCAGCGACGGCGCGGCGCAGATCAACGGCGAGACGATCTACCTCGACGGTGGCTATCACGTACTCGGCATCACGCTCACCGACGATGAGCTTGAGGATATGTAGGTTTTACCTCACGCGGGTGATGCACAGGCGTCAGTAGGGGCGGGTTTCCAAACCCGCCTTGAGACGGACGCGCGTCAATCCTCGTGGTATGGGTTGTCCTGGTAGACGCCTTCGCTTTGGCCCTGAAGCGAGTGCTTCATCGGGCTGGGGCCGGTTCCGCCGCGCTTGAACGCCGGGCGATCTAGCGCGGTGACGCGCGCCTCGACGTATTCGTACTCGGCGCTCCTGGACATCACCCCACTGGGCATACCGCCGATCTCGCGGTTGCGTTTGGATTCCTTGACCGTGCTCTTCTCGATCAGGCGGACCTCGACGCCCTCGTTAGGCAGCAGAAAAATCGTGTGGAACTCGTCCCAGATCGAGTTGCGCCACGTGACCATGTTGGCGTTCGGGTCGATGCTGCGCATCTCGCGCATGGCGTGGCGCAGCTTCATCTTGCTCAGGCGCTCGGCCAGTTGTTCGCGTGCGGATTCGTCCATTGTCTCTACCTCTCACAGTTGGCGGGTGCTCGTGCCTCATAATACCGCGCTGCCGTAGATTTTAACACGGATTTCAGTATGCGCGCGCGTGCGGTCCGCCCCTGGCGTTAGGGGCGACTCTTTCAAACCAAAACTTCACCGCAGAGGGCGCTGAGAACGCAGAGAGTAACAAGTGAAACAATCCGCCCCAAAATCAGAACGTCTCCCCGCTCACCCGATCAACCCGCGCTCGTAGATCAGGATCATGCCCAGGATGTAGCCCACGATGATGATCAGCGCGTCGATGGTGATCACCACGCGGCGGTGTGGGCCGCGCGTCAGGTGGCGCACCAGGATGCCCAGCAGCGCCACGTGCGTCATCAGCAGCGCGATGATACCCGCCAGCGTCATATCCGTGCCGACCTGCGAGAGAAACCGCCCCTCGGTGTAAAACAGGTCCGTCAGGCCCAGCGCGAAGATGTTAAAGATGTTGCTGCCGAACAGGTTGCCCGCCGCCAGGTCATACGCCCCGATGCGCACCGCCGAGATCGTGGTCACGACTTCCGGCAGCGACGTGATCACGGCCACCAGCGCGATCCCCACAAACCCGGTCGAGATGCCGGTTTCGGCGGCGATATCAACCGAACTGCTGACCAGCATAGGCGTGATCAGCACCAGGACCAGCGTCGCCACGCCAAAGCCGATCAGCGCGTGGGCCAGGCTGGGCATGCTGTCGGGAATCTCCGGTTCTTCGGTTGCGTCGAGCACGTCTTCACCGCCGCCGCCGAACATAACACGGGTCGCGCCGATGTACACCGCGATCAGCACGAAACTGTCGAACCCCAGCCAGCCGATCTCAAAATCGATCTGCGCCAGGATGAAGAACACCGCCAGCCCGGTCAGCGCCACCGCGACACTGGAACTCAGCGCGTGGCCCACGTCCAGCCGCCGAAAGATCGTCACGCGCACGGCGACCAGGTCAATCAGCGCCAGCAGGAACATGTTAAACATGCTGCTGCCGAAGATATTGCCGACCGTCAGGTTAGGCACGTTCTGCTCGATGGCGTTGATCGCGGTCAGCAGTTCCGGCATTGAGGTCGCGCCCGCCAGCAGCAGCGTGCCGATGAACATGCCGCCGAGCCGTGTCCGCAGCGCAATCGTATCGCCGTAGCTCGCCAACCGTGTCGCCGCCGCCACGATGATCACTGCGCTGGCGATGAATTCGAACCAGATCATACTACGCCTCGCTTTCGGAGCTGGACTCATCCGACTCGCCAGAGACATCCGCCGCGCGGCGCGAGG
>CAZMNL010000460.1:0-3181 GCA_964567525.1 uncultured Anaerolineaceae bacterium | reverse complement strand
TGATCGCGTCGTGGGGGCGTGGGGCGTGGTTGGGTTTTGGCGCGGCGGGGGCTGTGATGGTATGCTTTGCTCCATCTCGCCGCTGGCACGCGGTCACACTGCTGAGCCTGGGCTTAGCGGGAGTGATTGTCATGTGGACTGCCGGGTTTGTGCCCGTGAGTATCACCGCCCGCATTGATAATGCGCTCATCGAATTCACCGGCTTTGGTGATATGCGTGGTGTGTTCGTCAGTGATGCCAATTACGCGATTGTCGAGCGGCTCGCCCACTGGCAGGCCGCGATCAACATGGCAAATGCACACCCGGTCTTCGGGGTAGGGGCAGGGCACTACGAACTGGTTTACGCGCAGTATGGGCTGCCGAGTTGGCCGCGCGCGTTGGGCCATGCCCATAATGATTATCTGAACATCCTGGCTGAGACGGGTGTCGTGGGTTTGACCGTGTATATCGGCAGTTGGCTGGTGCTGATCGCCTGGACGGTCGCCGCGCTGCGCCAGTCGGACCCGGTGCTGCACGGTTTGGCGTTAGGGCTGCTGGGAACCTGGACTCACCTCGCTGTTCACAGCCTGGTGGACAAACTGTACGTCAACAACCTGTTTCTACACATTGGGGCGATGTTAGGGTTGCTGGCTGTTGCGATCCGTCATCGCCAGGTATCGGGTATATAGAGTACACAAATGGGCACAATGACTACTGAATCTTCGCCGGAGCCATCCAAAGGCATCATTTATGTGATCACTTATCCCTTTGTCTATTGGAACCGGGTCATTCTCCGTATTGCCTCACGTGCGGGCGGCAGAAAAGCCAAAGAAATCGAGCGTTTTCTGAAGTTTGCGACGGTGGGCATCATCGGCGCGCTCATTGACTTCGGCGTCTTGAACCTGTTGCAGTCCACTGTGCTGCGCCCGGATGAGCCGCAGGTGGCCCTGAAAGTTGCAATGGCGACCGGTTTCGCGTTTGTGTCGGCGGTTTCCAGCAATTTTGTCTGGAATCGCTATTGGACGTATCCTGATTCCCGTACACGCGCGATTCAGCGGCAGTGGCTGCAATTCTTTCTCGTCAGTTTGGCCGGGTTGTCCTTCCGCCTGATATGGGTGCGGACGTTGTTTAATCCGCTTGGTGCGCTGGGTGTAGATATACTTGGCGCGCTGGGTGTTGTAGAATCGATGACAGAGACCGCTACCAAACGTCTGGGGACAAATTTCGCGCAGTTTTTCGCCGTGTGGATCGTGATGGTGTGGAATTTCTTTGTCAACCGGTACTGGACCTATAATGATGTCGAATAGCTGGAAAATCAGATTGCAGGTTTGAAAATGGCGCAAAGAATCTTGATCGTCGATGACGACGCGTTGATGTGTAAACTGCTGCACATTGCGCTATCCCGCGAAGGCTATGAAGCGCACGCCGTCTATTCCGGTCCTGCCGCGCTGGATTACCTGGCGGATCACGAGGTGGACCTGATCCTGCTGGATGTCATGATGGCGGATGTCAACGGGTTTGAGGTCATGCGGCGTCTGAAGGAAGACGAGCGTCACCGGCATGTGCCGGTGATCCTGTTGACTGCGCGCGTGGATGCCGTCAGCCAGCAGACCGGGTTGGATATCGGCGCAGTGGAGTATCTCACGAAACCGATCACCCCCGAAGCACTCGCTGAGCGCGTGCGCGTGGTTTTGTCCGCGCAACCGTAAGCTGGCTGAACGATGGCAGCTCCGGTAGGGATTGACTATACGGCAGCTTATGAACAGGGCGCGGGCATCGGGCGTTATGTGCGCGAACTGGTGCGCGCGCTTGCTGTGCAGGATGACCAGACGCCCTACCGTTTGTTTGTTGCGGGAGCCAGACACTCTGCATTACCCCCCGTGCCCGGCCCTAACTTTTCCTGGCAGCCAACGCGCATTACGCCGCGCTGGTTCGCGCGCATCTGGCACCGGTTGCGCGTACCACTGCCGGTCGAAGTTTTCACCGGGCGCGTGCCGTTATTCCACGCGACCGACTTCACGCTGCCGCCCACGCTGCCCGGCACGCGCACCCTGTTAACCGTCCATGACCTGTCATTTGTGCGCGCACCGGAAACCACGACTCCGGTCCTGAAAGCGTATCTCGATGTGGTTGTGCCGCGTTCGGTGCGGCGCGCGTCGCACGTACTCGCCGATTCCCAGGCCACCAAAGACGATCTGGTCGAACTCTACGGTACGCCGCCGGACAAAGTGACCGTGCTGCTCGGTGGTGTGAATCCGGAATTCGCGCCGGTGACGGATATGGCCCGGCGCAAGGCTGCGTGCCAGCGTTATGATATCCCGGATAACCCGTATGTGTTCTCGGTCGGGACGGTGCAGCCGCGCAAAAACTACGCGCGTCTGATCGCGGCTCTGGACGCGCTCGGTCCGCAGTTTGCGGACGTTCACCTGGTGATCGCGGGCGGGCGCGGCTGGCTGGATGGGCCGATTTACCGCGAAGTTGAAACGCGCGGGCTGGCAGCGCGCGTGCATTTTACGGGTTTCGTGCGTGACGAGGACTTGCCCGCGCTGTATACTGAGGCTGTGTGTCTGGCGTATCCTTCGCTGTATGAAGGGATCGGGCTGCCGGTTCTGGAGGCGATGGCTTGCGGTATTCCGGTAGTTACCTCTAATATTTCTTCTATGCCGGAGATTGCCGGAGATGCTGCGCTGCTGATCGATCCGTATGACGTGGCGCAGCTCACTGAGGCGCTGCGGCGCTTGCTGGCCGATGACGCGCTGCGTGCGGACCTGGTCGGGTGCGGGTTTGATCAGGCCGCGTATTTCACCTGGGAACGCGCGGCACAGCAGCTCCGTGATATCTACCGGCGCATGTTGGATTCGTGATGGTGTATGCAAGAGGGGAATGGTTTCAAAATGGTAAAAAAACCGACAAAGCGCAGTACCGGGCCTGATCCCAATAAACCGGCCTTTATCTATGATACGCGCGGCGACTGGTGCGCGACGAAAATTGCCGATGCGATTTATGACACGCGCGGCGAGTACGTGGCCTATGTCGAAAATGGTGAGGTTTATAAGCGCGACGGTGAATGGATTGGCCGTCTGAGCAAAGACGGGCGCATCCTGCGCAAGCGTACCGAACTGCGCCGCGAACTGCACGCCAATCCCCCGCCGCGCCCCGAAAAGCCCCGACAAAATCGCCGATTACTATTGGTTCTGTACGG
>CAZMNL010000459.1:0-3184 GCA_964567525.1 uncultured Anaerolineaceae bacterium | reverse complement strand
CGAGGTGATTGTACAGGTCGGGTCGGTGGGCGTGTGCGGCTCCGACCTGCACACCTACCAGGACGGGCGTATTGGCGATACGGTGGTGCAGCAGCCGTTGGTGTTGGGGCACGAGTTCGCGGGTACAGTGACGGCGGTCGGTGCGGACGCCCTGGACGCCCTGCACCAACCGCTCGCGGTCGGGATGCGTGTAGCGGTAGAGCCGACGGTATCGTGCTGGCACTGTGACAAGTGCGAGCAGGGCGACCCGAACCTGTGCCGCAACCACTGGTTCATGGGACTGGCCCCGGACGACGGCGCGCTGCAAGAGTACCTGGCTGTGCCCGCGCGGAACTGTTTCCCGCTTCCTGACTCGCTTACGCTGGAAGAGGGCGCGCTGCTGGAACCGCTGGGCGTGGCGATCCACGCGGTCAACCTCGCCAAAATCCGCGTGGGCGATACGGTGGTCGTACAGGGCTGCGGCCCGATCGGGCTGATGATCAGCCAACTGGCGAAGCTAAGCGGCGCGCGCATGGTGATCGCGCTGGACCAGTTCGGCTGGCGGCTGGATGCGGCGTGGGAATGGGGCGCGGATCACGTGATCAATATCACCGCCGGGGACCCGGTCGCGGCGATGCACGCGCTTAACGACGGTCGCGGCGCGGACCGCGTGATTGAGGCGGCCTGGGCCGGAGAAGCAGTCAACCAGGCGATTGGTATGGCCGACCTGGGCGCAACGATTGTACTGGTCGGCATTCCCGGCAGCAACGAAGCGTTCTTTGAGCACTCTCCCGCGCGGCGCAAGGGCGTGACGCTCAAAC
Source organism: uncultured Anaerolineaceae bacterium (assembly GCA_964567525.1). Classification (GTDB taxonomy): domain Bacteria; phylum Chloroflexota; class Anaerolineae; order Aggregatilineales; family Aggregatilineaceae; genus CAYRNY01. The sequence goes on along the minus strand of CAZMNL010000459.1, from coordinate 2,384 downwards.
TCAGCCGCCGCATGAAGCACACTTACCCGCGCGCGATGGTGCTGGCGCTCGGCGACCAGATGCCGCTCAGCGCGCTGATCTCGCACCGCTTCACGCTGGACGAAACCAGCGAGGCGTTCGCGCTGAACAGCGCGTATGCGGAAGGCGTGCTCAAGGTGATGATCAACCCGGCGTAATCGGAAGCGGGGCCGTGCCGGTGATCAAGCACCGACCCCGCCAGCGCTTACCAATCAACCGAACAGGACACCGCGCCATTTGTCGGACAAAGTGTTACCGTTTCGTCACCACGCATCACCATAAAAGCAGTATTTTCTGCCAACCAGACCTTTTCATGGCGCGGATCGTTGAGCGCAAACCGGTAGGTGGCGGTGATCGTACAGTTCGGCACCTGGTCCGGCGCAAGTCCATCAAAAAACACCAGGCATTGCCCCGGCTGCATTTGCCTCGCGATTGTCTCCGCGTTGACAAACTCGGCGATCACCAGCGCGCGTGGCGTACCATCGCGTGCCGCGGCCTTAAAGGCCATCGCGGTAAGATCAACCGGGCCAGGGGCATCTTGTGGCATGGCAATCGCCATGTAGGTCGTGGAAGGATACAACAGCAGCAGCGTAACCACCTCACCAGGGATGGGCTGCGCGGTTGCTGAGGGGGCCGGGGTCGCGCTGGCGTCGGGTGCGGGCGAACCGGGCGTCGTGGGCGTCAGGGTCGGAGTCGCTGTCAGCGGTGGCGGTGTGGGCTGGATCGTGGGCGGCTGCGTCATCGTTGATGCTGTGTCCGCTACAGCCGTCGAGCCAGTCGCCTGATCGGAATCTTCGCCGCCGTCGTCGTCATCCCCCCGGTTGAGCAGTCCGAAGACCAGCACGACCGCGAGAACCACCGCGACGAGCGCAAAAAGCAGCAGTCGCGGTTCCGGTAAACGCCGCACCGGTACAGGCGGCGGGGCCGAGGGAATCAACGCGGCGAGCAAGTCCGCCAGCCCGGCATCAAATTTACGCGCGTTCGAAAAATCCAGCGCGGTATACGCTGCCAACGCAGGCGGCAGATTGATCGGCTGGTTCTGTTTCCACAGCACGATCAGCTTTTTGCCCGCATTGCGTGCATATTCGAACTCGCCTGTAACCCAATCACTGCGGGCTGCCGCCTGTGAATAGACAATCAACACGGCATCGGCGTTATCGATAGCCCGCTGGATCTCCTGCCCGAACTGATGCCCGGCGCGCAGATTCCTGGCGTCGTGCCAGACATCGATCCCGGTCCGGTCCAGGCGCGCCGCCAGGCGCTCTACAAAGCGATCATCAGCAGATGCATGGCTGATAAAGACGTTCATGGACTGCGTTCCCCCCCAGGAGTTATTCGTACAGCACCACTTCGCAGTTTCCAATTTTGGAATCGTTGTTCGTGCATGAACCAACTGAACGATATGTGCCAGTATCCGGATTGTAAAAGCCGATCTCAAACTGCTCGAATTCAGGATCCCAAAACGGCTGGTTATTAATTGCTAGCGCGTGTACCTTAGAACAGTCCTGATACGTAGCGGGCTGCAATCCTTCCGTGCTCGTAAGCATGATACAGAAGTCTGAGGGGATCGCGTCCGGAAAACTTTCCGTTCCTGCAAGTTCAGTGTACAATTTGAACTGCTCCATATCGTAGTAACGTGGCCCCTGAAATGTTATCACAGTAATGCGCACATTCGTAAGATCAACCATAGCTCTTGCGGCATCGAACCGCAGTAGAAGCTTGTCTGTATCTTCCCATTCCGCCCGAATGATCACCTGATTTTCAGGGCAGTTAGGCCAATCTACGGTACAACTGGGAATTGCCGTTGTGCATCGTGTAACCGCTCTGCTGCCCTGGTAGACGGCAAAGTGCGCGAAGTTATCGAGCCAGAAGGTCTGCGTTTCGGGACGCGTGAGTGCGATTCTGAATGTACTTTCATTGGAACAGTTTGATATCTCACTAGGTATTTCACCATCGTAAAAAACGAGGCAGGAATCAGGTAGCAAGAAGTCAAACATACCGCGTACCTGCCCAAAATCACTTAAGCGCAAGCCTACTTCTCGACCAGCCGGATCGTGCGCCTTGAAGTGCAGGCCAGAGAGATACACCGACTGTCCGGGATTATTGATCCGAATGACAAAATATGATGTTTCCGGATACGACAGTTGTAAGTTTAGCCCTGGCCCTGGCGTAGGCGAAGGAATCGGTGTATTTGTTGATAACGCTGGCGTCGGCATCGGCGTATCAGTCGATGTAGCGGTTGGCGTGTCGGTCGGCATCGGCGTGTCCGTCGGCATCGGCGTGTCCGTCGGCATCGGCGTGTCCGTCGGCATCGGCGTGTCGGTCCAGCTTGCGGCTATGCTCGTTTGCTGCACGCCTATCGTGGC
>CAZMNL010000458.1:0-3185 GCA_964567525.1 uncultured Anaerolineaceae bacterium | reverse complement strand
TGCTGGTCGTGCTGGGGCTGCAACTACTGTTACGCGGCGATATCGCGGCAAGCTGGCAGGCGCACACCTTCGGCATCACGCGCGGCAGCGTGCAGTCCGGGGCCATCGAGATCGAAAGCGGCGAACTGGATGTACAGTTACACGCCCTGCACAAGCCGGGCCGCCTGATCGCCGGGCAGTATACCGCCCGTTCGCGGCCTGACCTGCGCGTGCGCAACAATCACGCCAATCTGCACATGCAGCGCGGCCAAAGCTGGTGGTTGTCGCTGGCGGATTGGGACGTGGGGCTGGCAAACGATCTGCCCTGGGACGTGCTGGTCAGCAGCTACCTGGGCGAACTGGAAGCCGATCTGCACGATCTGCACATCGGGCGCGTGTATGTTTCGTCGGGCTTTGGCAGCGTCAACCTCACCTGCCCGCGTCAGGCCGGAGGGCCGCTGTTCGCACGTTCGACTTTTGGCACGGTGCGCGTGATGATCCCGGTACGCAGCCGCGCGATTGTGCATGTCAAGAGCAGTCCATTTGGCCGAGTCCGCATTGACCCGGCGTATTTTGAGGAAATCGAACCCGGCATCTATGCTAACTTTGCACCCGATGACGACGAAGATTCAGAGCAGCCAGTGGATATCGACCTGACCGCCAGCACGGTCTTTGGCTCGATCCTCGTGAGCTAAAGCCGCCGGGCTATACTGCGCACGGGCTAAAACTACGTTTTTGAGATGCTGATTTCCAACGCAATTACGGCAAACTCAAAACCTCAATTGGTTCCCGCGCGCAGTATATATAGCTCGAAAGCCCGGCTAAACACGCCATCAGCGGACCGTTCTACGGTCCAGCAGACCTGTAGCCCGACGGTGAACCCGTCGGGCGCGAGGCAGCAACGGCGCGTTTTCGTTCCTTTGCGGTGATTCTTCCCAGGAAAAGATTACGCCGGATTCAGTGGGATCACGTCCTGCGGTTTCTTGTTGCGCAGATGGCGCGGAATCACGGGCGGGCACTTCCACGCCTCGGCGGGCGTTTCCGCGCGCGTATCCTTGAACTTGGGCAGGATACCGCAGGCGAAACACTGGTTACGGCAGTCGTCGCGCGTCTCGCCTTCCTGCGACCACGCGTAATCCTGCGCCAGAAACGACTTTTTAACCGCGATATCAATGTGCTCCCAGGGGAACACTTCGTCAAGGGCGCGCGGGCGGTGTGTGTAGAAGTTCATATCCAGACCGGCCTCATCGAATGCTTGCACCCAGGCGGCGTGATCGTGGTGTTCCTGCCACGCATCGAACTTCGTGCCCAACTGCCACGCCCGGTGAATCACGGCCCCCAGGCGGCGATCCCCCCGGCTGAGGAACGCCTCTAGCAGCGTCTCTTCGGGGCGATTCCAGCGCAGATGCAGCCCGCGCCCGCGCAGTTCACGCTTGAGTAAACCCTGCTTGGCGCGCATCTGATCGACCGTATCCGCCGGGACCCACTGGAACGGCGTATGCGGCTTGGGTACAAACGTGCTGACGCCAACATTGACGTTGGCCTTGTTGCCGTGTATCTTGCGGCCCTCGGCCAGTACGCGCCTGGCAAGTTCGGCGATAGCCTGCACGTCTTCAAGCGTCTCGCTTGGATGCCCGATCATGAAATACAGCTTGATCGTCACCCACCCGCGCGAATAGACTTCGCGCGCCGTCGCCAGCAGTTGGTCATCCGGCACGGCCTTATTGATAATGTCGCGCATGCGTTCGGTGGCGGCTTCCGGCGCGAAGGTGAACCCGCTGCGGCGGTTGGATTGGAGCGCGTCCATCAGGTCGATGCTCACCGACTCGATACGCAGGCTCGGCAGGCTAACACCAAAATTCTCGCCTTCAAAATGGCTGGCAATCGCGTTAACCAGTTCCTGGACGTGCGTGTAATCCGACGAAGAGAGGCTGAGCAGGCTCAATTCGTCAAAGCCAGTGCTGCGCACAATCTTCTCGGCGGCGGCGACCACTTCCTCGACGCTGCGCTCGCGTACCGGGCGCGTGACCATCCCGGCGTGGCAGAACCGGCAGCCGCGCGTACAGCCGCGCATGATCTCAATCGGCGCGCGGTTGTGTACGGTCTCCACGTGTGGAACCAGGAACCGGGTAAAGGGTTCCGGCAGCACCGGCACGATGCGCTTGCACACGACCGGCGGCGCTTGCGGCACGTTGGGCGTAATGCGGGCAACCGTGCCATCGGACCGGTAATCCACGTCATAGAAGCGCGGCACGTAGACGCCCTCGATCTGCGCCAGCGCGCGAAGCTGCTGTTCGCGCGGTTGGCCGCGTTGAGCCTGCAACGCCCGCGCGATCTCGATGATTACCTCTTCCCCTTCCCCAATGACAAACGCATCGATGAAATCCGCCATCGGTTCGGGGTTGTAACAGGCGTGCCCACCGGCAATCACCAGCGGGTAAGATTCGTCGCGCTCAGCAGAAAAGACCGGCATCTCCGCCAGATCGAGCATATTCAGCACATTGGCGTACAACTGCTCGTAAGGCAAGCTGATCGCCAGCAGGTCGAAGTCGCGGATCGCGTGCTTGCTCTCCAGACCATACAGCGGGATTCCGTGCTCGCGCATGACCGCTTCCATATCGGTCCAGGGGCTGAACACGCGGTCAGCGAACATGTCCGGCTGGTCGTTGATCAACCCATAGAGGATCATCAGACCCAGGTTGGACATCGCCAGATCGTAGATATCGGGAAACGCCATTGCCACGCGGAAATCGACCGCGTCCCAGTCCTTGACGACGCTGTTATACTCCCCGCCGACATAGCGCGCGGGCTTCTGCACCGCGAGCAGCACGCGGTCCAGCGTGCGCTCGATCTGCTCCGGTGTGGGTAATGATGTGCGATGCATCACGGTTCACAGCCTCTCGCATAAACTTAATCGTGATTGAGAGTATTCGATTCTGGCGCAGCGGTCAAGGGATATCGGATGAATTCCGGCAAAGCAGGAGCAACCCGCCAACGCGGGACTTATTCTACCCCTTCACGGCCTTGAATGCCGCCAGCGTGCGTTCGCGCGCGGCGCTGTGGTCCACCATCGGGGGCGGGTAATCTCGCGGGGGATTGTCCATCGTCCAGGGCGCATGAATGTACTTACCCGGCACGTCGCGCAGTTCGGGAACCCAGCGCCGGATATAGTCGCCGTGCGGGTCGTGCGTCTCGGACTGCGAAAC
>CAZMNL010000457.1:0-3194 GCA_964567525.1 uncultured Anaerolineaceae bacterium | reverse complement strand
GGCCGCTCTGCGGTCCAGCAGACCTGTAGCCCGAACGAACCGCAGGTTCGCGTGAGCGCCGGGCGGAGTCCGGTGACGCGGACGCGAAATAAACGTCAGGCGGTCGGCGTCCGTCGCCCGACGATAAATTCGTCGGGCTATAGACCGGCCACCCCGTAAACGGGGCTAAGCGTCCGTGTGAGCGGGCCGCTCTGCGGTCCAGCAGACCTATAGCCCGGTCCATTCAGGGCCGGGCGGAGTCCCACACCCCTCACACCCAGGCGTAGCCCAGGTGCGCCATGATCTTACTGACCAGGTGCAGTTCCAGCGTCACGTCGGGGTCGTGGTAGTCGAGCGTCGCGCGCGGCACGGCCAGCACGTTGATGCCGGGGTAGGCGCGCGCGTGGTCGAAGTAGTCCAGCATTTCCGGCGTGTCCACGTGGACCACCAGCGGCAGGTCGCGCCGTTTCGCGTCGTAAAACTTGATCACCATCTCGAAGGTGGGCACGGTCAGCACCAGCACAAAATCATACGCTTTGTCCACGTTAACATCATAGGGGTGCGAATAATAGTCCAGGTCCACCAACCGGCGCTCGTGGTAGGTCAAAAGCTGCGCCACGCCATGCACGCCATCATCCAGGGGGATCACGATTGCGCCGCGTAAACGGGTCTGTTGAGTCATCGGAGAGTCCTGCCTCTAGGGTTGCCGGAGTCCACCGCCTGGGTAAACGGGATTGGGGCGGCGATCAATGCAATCTTAAGCCAGCCTACGACCTATCACAATAGGAACAGAGTGCCATCTTTACTTTTTTCAGGCGCATCCAGACAAAATCCCAACATTTGCCCCCTTAGCGCACGGGTAGGAATTTTCTTACCAGCAGTCCGTACCGTATTGTGCTTACGCCAAAACGGTCTATAATGAAAGTGGGGAAGCTTAAAAATAGTTGTGTATTCATTGGGGCAAGATCATGAGCCAGGTAACATGTGAGAACTGCGGGACGGCCAATCCGGAGCGCGAGGCGTACTGCTATGCGTGCGGTCATATCCTGCCCGCCGGTAAGGAACAGGTATCCACCAGCGCGCTGCCCGACGAGCCGCTGATCCCCCAGATTCGCTGGGGCACGGCCTATTTCGGCGAAAAAACGCTGCTGCGCATTCGCGTGCGGGATCAGAACGCGCTGTTCGAGGTGGGCTTTACGGACGAATTGATCCTGGGGCGCACGCATGGCGGCGAAATACCGGACGTGGACCTGTCGAACTACAACGCGAAGGACCTCGGCGTCTCGCGCCAGCACGTCAAGCTCACGCGTGAAACCGCGACGGTCATGGTGCAGGACCTGGGCAGCAAGAACGGCACGTACCTCAACGGCCAGAAGCTGATGCCCTACCAGCCGCGCGTGCTGCGCAACGAGGACGAACTCCGCCTGGGGCGTCTGACGCTGCGCGTGTCGTTCTGCCGTGCGCCGGATAACTGCAACTAGCGCCTGCGCCCCCGCTGACTCTATTCCTTCGCTTTGTCCTTGCGGCTGCGCGCGCGCACGCTGAAGCGAATCGGCGTGCCGGTGAAGGGATACACCTGCCGACGATGTTGCCGAACCCCACATCGCCATGGCCGCGGACCGCCGCGACCACGCCGGTCACAAGCTCGGGCAGCGAGGTGCCCAACGCGACCAGCGTCAGCCCGATGATCGCGTCCGACACGCCGAGGCGCTCGGCCAGCGTCACCGCCGCGTCGACGAGCAGTTGCGCGCCGAAAACCATCAGCGCGAGCCCGCACGCGATCAGCAGCAGCGCCTTTGGCACGCCGACGCTGCGCGCCGCCTCGATGTCGACCGCATCCTCGTCGACCGCCTCCCCTGCCTCGGCTTCGGCGTCCGCCGCCACGCGCCGGCGGTCGCTCACGCAGGCATGCGCCACATAGGCCGCCAGCATCGCCGCGAAGCCGACGCCCACGACCCGGTGCACCATGCCGCTCATGACCACGACAAGGCACAGGATGGTCGCGACGCCGAGCACCACGCCGTCGCGCCGCAAGGTCGACTTCGCCGTGAGCACCGGCTGGATCAGCGCCGTCAGCCCGAGGATCAGCAGGATGTTGCAGATGTTGGAGCCGACCACATTGCCGACCGCAACGCCCGGCGCGTCGACCAGCGCCGCCTCGACGCTGGTGACGAGTTCGGGCATCGAGGTGCCGAAGCCCACGATCACGATGCCGATCACGAGCGGCGACATTCCCATCCCGGCCGCCACCGCGACAGCGCCGCGCACAAGGACTTCTCCGCCGATCACAAGGATGACGATGCCGGCGGCGAGAAGCAGGATTGTCACGCGTGGTTCTCCTGTCGGGGCGAGCCGGCCCGCCGTTTTGTTACGGGCCCTGCTGGAAGTGCGTCGCGCGCGCGGGCACCGCAAGGGGCGCGGCGGCAAATGCGGTCATTGAAAGGCGGTTTTGCGGCTGCGAGCCGGATTTGCGCACGATCGCCGCAGCTTTATCCACCAAACCGACGGCGCGAGGCGATTCGCTGACGGGCTTGTGAAGCGACAGGCCGGTCGGGGCGCGCCGGAGACTGTCAGCGTTGATCGTTTTCTCGGCGCCGCAACCGTCGGCTGTGCAAAGCCCCTGCAGAGCCTGCAACACGCCCCGATCGAAACTTAATTTCAATTTTTTTGATGATATCGAAATCTTCTTATCGTAGCGTTTCACGCGGCGCGGCGTGAACCGGTTGCTAAGCGGTGAGCGCCACGCTGGGGAATGCAAGCGTTGAAGCCTCCGGCGGAGAGGGACGATGGCGAAGGATGCGCCGCAAGATATGCGGCTTTGCGATCTCACCGATGAAGAGATCGAGAGGATCGAGGCGCACATGTTCTGCAGCGGCGGCCCGCCGGACGGGCTCACGACGGCGCTCTACTGGCGTGCATCGCTGCGACGGGCGGCCTCGCCGCACTCGGCGCGCGCACGCTGAGCTAGGCCCGCAAATCGGCGAAAGCGCTGGCGAGCCGCGCGAGCGCCTCGTCGACCGTAGCGCGCGGGCAGGCGAGGTTGAAGCGCAGTCGCCCCTGCCCGCCCGCCCCGTAATACGGCCCGTCATTGACCCCGATCCGCGCCACGTCGCGCACGCGCCGCGTCACCTCCTCATGCGACAACCCCGTCTCCGTGAAATCCACCCAAGCGAGATAGGTCGATTGCAGCGGCACCTTTGACGTACCAGCTGCCG
>CAZMNL010000456.1:0-3197 GCA_964567525.1 uncultured Anaerolineaceae bacterium | reverse complement strand
CTGCCAGCGGCTCCCAGGGCAAATCCTTGTCGCGCCCGCCCGCCAGCAGCACGACCGGCTCGCGGTAGCTGCGCAGCGCCGCGATTACGCGCTCCGGCGCGGTGGCGATGCTGTCGTTGACCCACAACACGCCGTTGATTGTGGCGACCGGCTCCATGCGGTGCTCGACGCCGGTAAAGTCGGCAATCGCCGCGCGCATGGCCGCCGCCGGAATCCGCGCCGCGCCCGCGACCGCGCAGGCCGCCAGCGTGTTCAGCACGTTATGATCGCCGCGCAGCCGGATCGCGTCCCGCGTGCAGACGGTTTCGTGGCCGTATCCCGGCGCGCTGTCGCCCATCGTGATGACGAGATCATCCCGGTTGAGATACGCGCCGGTGATCACGGGTTCGTGCAGCGAGAAATACGCCATGCGGCCCGGCGCTTCGCGGCTCATTGCGCGCGCGATGGGATCGTCATAGCCGAAGATGGCGATATCGTGCGTGTACTGGTGGCGGTAGACGTTGGCTTTCGCGGCGCGATAGGCGTCCATCGTGCCGTGACGGTCCAGGTGATTCGGCGTGACGTTCAGCACCGCCGCGATTGGCGGGCTGACGGTCATCAACTCTAGCTGAAAACTGCTCAACTCCATCACGACGACGTGATCGGGCGCGATCTGCGGCAGCACGTCCAGCAGCACATCGCCGATGTTGCCGCCCACATACGTGGTGCGGCCCGCCGCGCGGCAGATCGTGCCGGTCAGCGCGGTGGTGGTGGTCTTGCCCGCGCTGCCCGTGATGCCCAGCACCGGCGCGGGACAGCGTTCCAGGAACAACTGCGCGTCGTTGGTGACGCGGATACCGCGCGCGAACGCTTCCCGGATAATCGGGATCGTCAGCGGGACGCCGCCGCTGATACACAGTACGTCGCAGCCGTCCAGCAGGTCCAGCGGGTGACCGCCGAGCGCGAAGCGCACCCCCGGCCCCTCCAGCGCGGCGACGATATCCGCGAGTTGATCCGGCGGGCGCGCATCCGAGAGCGTGACACGCGCGCCCCGCGTGGGCAGCCAGCGACCGAGCGCCTGCCCCTGCCGCGCCAGCCCGATCACGACGACGTGCGCCCCGGCCAGCGGATCGGGATCGCCGGGTAGAGGGATTCTGGGGGGGTAGGTGGATGACATGCGCATACACTCCGTGAAAATAGCTTTCAGCGATCCGCTTTCAGTGTACCGCACTCCGGGATGGAAATGCTATGCGGGTAGGGCCGCTTCATCGCGCAGGGTCCACGAACAAGTTGTCAGGCACAGGTGCAGAGTAAAACCGGATGCAGATCAACGGACCACCGCGACTGGCCTCACCCCCCTGGCCCCCGCGTGTGCTGCGCACACGTCCTCCATCTCGAAACGTTTCACTTCGCTAATCGCGCGCTGCAAGCAGCATAGTTGAAACTATGGAGAGGGGGGAAATCGTGGGTGATCAAGTCCCCCTTGCCCCTCTCTAGCTTGGCTGGAGAGGGGAGAGGGGGATTTAGGGGGAGAGGGGTGAGGCCAGTCACACGCATCTATTTCTGTCAGGTTGTTCGTGGACCCCATCGCGCACATAAAGCAGCATAACGCCTGAAAATATAGGAAAATGTGTGATATCACTCACGAATGTTCTACACTGGAAGGTACAATCCACACCTACAGTTAATCGCACCCGGTCGCTGTTGGCTTTTCGCTCATCTAAGCTAATCGCTTACAGCTTAAGGCTTACAGCTATTTTATAAGGAGGTTCGTATGCCTGAACAGGAAGTCAAGTGTACACAGGCTGCACGCGGGCCGCTGGCTGCGCTGGCGGCATCGGACCAGGATTCAACGGAAAAGCGTTCACCATCTGAGGAGGTTTCTATGATAACCGCACGTGTCGGCCAGCCCGCCCCGGATTTCGAGGCGATGGCGTTTCAGGAGGGCGGCTTTAAGCTCGTCCGGCTGTCGGATTTTGACGGGCAGTGGCGCTTGTTGTGCTTCTACCCCGGCGATTTCACCTTCGTTTGACCGACCGAACTCGCGGCAGTTGCCGCCAAATATGACGAACTCCAGGCGCTCGGTGTGCAGGTCCTCTCCGTCAGCACCGACAGCCACTTCACCCACAAAATCTGGCAGGAAACCGAACTCAGCAAAATGATTGACGGCGGCGTGCCCTGGCCGATGCTCGCGGACGCGGGCGGCAAGATCGGCACGGTGTACGGCGTGTATGACGCCGATGCGGGCGTCGATATTCGCGGGCGCTTCCTGATCGACCCCGACGGCGTGATCCAGGCGATGGAAGTCATGACGCCCCCGGTGGGCCGCAACATTTCAGAACTGATCCGGCAGGTGCAGGCGTTCCAGCATGTGCGCGAGACGGGCGAAGTCACGCCCGCCGGGTGGACGCCCGGCAAGCCCACGCTGAAGCCGGGGCCGGACCTCGTGGGCAAGGTGTGGGAAGTCTGGAAGCCGGACGGCAGCAAGTAACGGCGTTTCAGGCATTGAACCAGACGAACACGCGCGGGATACTCGCCAGAGTATCCCGTTTTTTTGCCTGCCACACGCCGCACAATGCGTTACACTATCCCCGCGAACAACAACACAAAAGGATGCACTTTCAAAATGATCCATCTCATACCTGAAGAACTCGATTTTTTGACAATCATTGGCGTGATCGTGCTGGTGGCGTTTTTTGTCGGGCAGATTTTCCGGCGGCTGGGTATCCCGCAGGTGGTCGGCTTCATCATCGCCGGGACGCTGCTCGGCCCGGATATTCTAGGCGTGATCCCTGATGAACTGACCGGCAACCTGACGTTCGTCACCGAACTGGCGCTGGGCCTGATCGGGTTCGAGATGGGCGAGCATTTGCGCTTCGACGAACTGCGCAAGCTGGGCAAAAGTATCACGATCATCGTGATCTTGCAGGCGATTGGCGCGTTCGTGCTGGTTTTTATCGGGGTCTACGTGGTGCTTGGCTCTCCGGCGGCGGCGCTGGTGTTCGGCGCGATTGCGATGGCGACCGCCCCCGCCGCAACGGTCGAAGTGCTGGCGGAATACGAGGCCGAAGGACCGATGACCACGACGCTGCTGGCCGTGATCGGCATCGACGATGCGCTGACGCTGCTGGTATTCAGCATTACGGCGGCGATGGCCGAGCCGCTGCTGACCAATGGCGGCGATGTAGGTTTGGTGGACGTGCTGACGGGCGGCAGCG
>CAZMNL010000455.1:0-3200 GCA_964567525.1 uncultured Anaerolineaceae bacterium | reverse complement strand
GCGCGCCGGTTTACGCGCCATGTTGCAGCGTCTCGAACTGATCAAAAGCGAGGGTTAACATGCAACTATCCGATCTCGACAATCCGCTGGTACTCTCGACGCTGTTCTACCCGCGCCCGGACCGTCCGGGAACGTCACAGCTTGACAACACGCATGACGGCACGATCCTGGTTGAGGATGACGTAGTGCTGGGCTACCGGCTGTATGCGCACCAACCCGGCGCGCCCGTGATCCTGTATTTTCACGGTAACGGCGAGGTCGCCAACGATCACGATTACTTCGCCGAGAATTACCGCAAGGCGGGCGCATCGCTGCTGGTCGTGGACTATCGCGGTTACGGGTGGAGCACGGGTCAGCCGAAGGTTTCCACACTGCTCTCGGATGTGGAGCCGATCATGGCGCAGCTTGGCGAACTGCTGCGCAACAACGGTCTTTCGGAGCAGCGTTTGCTGGTGATGGGGCGCTCGCTGGGCAGCGCGCCCGCCATCCACGCCGCACACCTGTACCCCGACCGGTTTAAGGGCATCATCATCGAAAGCGGTTTTTCGCGCGCGACGCGCCTGCTGGCGCGGTTGGGCCTGCCGCAGATCGTCACCGACAAACTGCCCGACCCGGTCGGTAATGACCGCAAGCTGGCGGAACTCAACCTGCCGCTGCTGGTCATTCACGGCGAAAACGACACGCTGCTGCCGGTCACACACGGGCAGGAGTTGTACGACGCCTCGCCCGCTGAGCATAAGCGTATTCTGCGGGTGCGCGGCGCGGGACACAACGACCTGATGTTCGCAGGTCTGCGCGCCTATTTTGATGCGATTGCGGATTTCATCGCAGCGGTATGCCCGCCCCTTGAAACCTGATTGACCCCACATCCACCTATCCAACACCTCTGCACAGCGGGCAATGCACAGCCCCGCTGTGTTTTTGATTCCCAGGACTGGCGCTATAATGCGGCCCTGCATTTTACTGCTCGGTAGCTCAAGGTGGAGAAATTCTCGATGAAGATTGCACTTGCGCAGATCGCCCCGGAATATGGAAACCTGGAAGCCAATCTCGCCAAGCATCTTGCCTATATTCAGCAGGCGGTGGATGCCCAGGCCGATTTGATCGTTTTCCCTGAGCTAAGCCTGACCGGTGACACCACCGACCCGGCGCATCGTGACGTGAGTCTCAGCCTGGATTCCGACATCGTGCTTAAAATATCCGAGGCCAGCCACCAGATCGATATCGTCGTGGGCCTGATCGAACGCAGCCGTACCAATCTCTACAATCGCTACAACGCTGCGTTTTATCTTTCGGACGAGGTGCTTTTGCAGCGTCACCGCAAGCTGTTTCTAGTCAACTATGCTACTTTTGAAGAGGCCAAACACTACGTTCCTGGTAACAACCTGCAAGCGTTCGATACGCAGTTCGGGCGTGTGTGTATGTTGATCTGTAACGATGCCTGGCACGCCGCCGCCCCGTATATCGCCGCGCTGGACAGCGCCGAACTGCTGATCGTGCCTGCCAACAGCGCCCGTGATACACTGAATGACCATTTGAACATCCCCGCCACCTGGGAACACATGAACCGCGCCTACAGCGCCATGATGGGCTTTTACACGGTCTTCGTTAACCGGGTGGGCGTGCGTGACACGGTCTACGGCGATTTCCCGTACTGGGGCGGCTCCGAGATCATCGGTCCGAACGGCGAAGTGATCGTCAAAGCGCCCTATGACCAGGAAGCGCTGGTTTTCGCCGAGATCGCCGCCGGACGTGTGGCAGAACAGCGCTTCAATGCGCCGATTCTGCGCGACGCGCGGCTGTGGCTGCTGCGCCAGGAGATCGACCGGCTGGCCGCTGAACGTTCCGAAGATGTGCTGCTGGATGGGGAACCACCTGATCCTGGACGGTGATTTCCCAGCACAGTCTACTGGTTGATGTACCTACTTTAAGAAAGGGATTACCCATGCCGTTTTTTGATCTACCACTGGAAGCATTACAGACGTATCGCCCGGAGCGCTCCGAACCGCACGATTTTGATGCATTCTGGCAGACGACGCTGGACGAGACACGCCAGCACACGCTGCAAGCCCAGTTTAAGGCGGTCGATTTTGGTCTGACCACCGTCAGCGCGTATGACGTGACCTTCGCCGGGTTTGGCGGGCAGCCGGTCAAGGGGTGGTTCATGCTGCCGACCGGCGCACAGGCTCCGTTGCCGTGCGTGGTCGAGTTTATCGGGTATGGCGGCGGGCGCAGCTTCCCGCATGACTGGCTGCGCTGGCCCAGCGCGGGCTACGCCTATATGGTGATGGACACGCGCGGGCAGGGCAGCGTATGGCAGCAGGGCGACACGCCCGATCTGCCCAACGGCGCGAATCCCTTCGTGCCGGGGTTCATGACTCAAGGCATTCTGGACCCGCACACGTATTACTATCGCCGCGTGTTTACCGATGCTGTGCGCGCCGTCGAAACTGCGCGCAGCCATGACGCCGTTAATCCGGAGCGTATCGCGGTGACGGGCGGCAGCCAGGGCGGGGGCATCTCGATTGCCGTCAGCGGCCTGGCCCCGGATGCGGTAGCCGTCAGTATGCCGGACGTGCCGTTCCTGTGTCATTTCCGGCGGGCAGTGGGCCTGACCGACCGCGCACCCTATGCAGAGATCGTGACCTACCTGAGCATTCACCGTGATAAGCACGACACCGTGTTCAACACGCTGGACTATTTCGACGGCATGAACTTCGCGGCCCGCAGCCGGGCGCGCGCGCTGTATTCTACCGCCCTGATGGATATGACCTGCCCGCCATCGACCGTGTTCGCCGCCTATAACCACGTTCCCGCGCCGAAAGATATCCGCATCTACCACTTCAATAATCATGAAGGTGGCGCCAGCCATCATCACCTGGAAAAAGTGCGCTTCCTGAACGACCTGTGGCGCTAGTACACGTTGGCGGAAATAACCTTGCAGTTTTTTGTAGGGGCGACTTTCTAAAGTCGCCCTGGGCGGGTTTGGAAACCCGCCCCTACAACCGGTGTAGGACTTCTGCCAGGGTGTACTAGGCTCCAGTGCGACGCGCTGCGAGGCGAAAACAAACCTCGCAGCGCGGACTTGATCAATATCAACGACACCGCCCCGCGATCGCGCAATACTGGACCCGGATTCCGTCACGGCTAAGGCTACGCCAAGAAAATAATTACCCCATCCCCCACAACCCCTTCCCTCA
>CAZMNL010000454.1:0-3206 GCA_964567525.1 uncultured Anaerolineaceae bacterium | reverse complement strand
ACAGGCGCGTCTGGGATTCGGGCGGGATGCCAGGCCCATCGTCTTTGATCTCGATGATCACTTCGTCGTGCTGTGTATAGGCGCTCAGCGTGATCGCGCCGCCGTCCGGCGTATACTTGTGCGCGTTGCTGAGCAGATTCGCCAGCGCGCGGTAAAGCCACTGCATATCGCCCATCACCAGCACCGCCCGGTCGGGCACATCAAAGTGTACGGTCTGGTTTGCTTCGTGGAAATTCGGCAGCATATCGGTAGCCGGGCGTTCCAGCAGGTCGCGTACATCAATGGGGCGGAACTGCAACCCGACCCCGCTCTGAATATGTTCCAGGTTCAGCAGGCTGTCGATCAAGTCCTGCATCCGGTGCAGCCCCTTGTTCGCAATCCCAATGATCTCGGCGTTTTCGTCTGATTCGGTACTGACATCGCGGCTGAGCATATTCAGCGCGTTCATGGTCACGCTCAAGGGGTTGCGCAGGTCATGCGCGGCGGCATGGATGAAATTGACGCGCGTCTGTTCGGCTTCGCGTAAATGGGTGACATCCTGAATGACCATGACCCAACCTTCCGGCTGGCGATCACTTTCCGGGTCCTGGTGGGCATATACACACGTGACAATTGCAGACAGGAAGCGGTTATCTTCCAGCACCACCTCAAACACGGTGTTGCCTTTATTCTCGCCGCTCATCGCGCGCCGCAGCCCTTCGCGCAGGCGGGGATGCAGCGGGGCATCGCGCAGCGGCAGGCCGATGATATCCTCTTTGCGCAGGTCGAAAAAACGCTCCGCCGTCGCGTTGATCAGGTTGATGCGCCCGTAGTTGTCGGTGGCGATAATCGCATCACCGGAGGAATCGAGCAGGGCCACCAGGCGGCTAGACTGTTCTTTGGTGCTTTCGTAGAGCCGCGCATTATCCAGCGCCACGCCCACCTGGTCCGCGATGGCGCGCAGCACGGTGATTTCCTCTGCGGCGAACTGGTAGAGTTCGTGGTGCATCACGCTCAGGATGCCCACCACGCGCCCGCGCGCGTGCATCGGGACAAGCGCCATCGCCTGGATGCCTTCATCGGCGAATTCCGGCACGGCCAGCCGGGTATCGTGGGTGATGTCACCCGTGATCACGATCTCGTCATTGCGCACGGCAATGCCCGACATCCCCTTGCCCAGCGGGACTCGCATGGGCTGCGTCACGAAATCATACCGCCAGCCCCGTTGGGCGCGCAGCACGAGTTCCTGGGCGGTCTCATCGACCAGGCTGATGCCCGCTGAATCGACCTTGATCACGTTCAGCACGGCGTCTAAGGCCGTTTGCAGCGTGGTTTCCAGGTCGAGCGATTGGCTGACCGTCGCTGCGACGGTATTGATCGCTGACAACTGCTCAACGCGGCGCTGAATTTCTTGCGATAACAACCTGTTCTGGTTGATCAAACTATCGGTGTCGTGGTGGCCTGTCATAAAAGCACTCGCTCGTTTCAAAACTACGCTGTATCACAAAATTCCTAGCGCACTTGATACCGCCAGCGCAACCATCAACATAGCGACCAGCAGCACCCACGCCATCAAACGCCCGCTGTCTTGCAGGGGCGTGAGTGGTTTTTCCTGCGCTTCGACATTTCCCAGCAGATCGACGTGGATATCCAGATTGGACATACCGCGCGTCAGCCGCACGGTATAAGCGCTCTCGTGCAGTACGTGCCACCCATCCGCCAGGTAAGGTTCCATCGCCGTTTTCAGGATCGCTTCGGCTTCCTCCGGGCTGATCGGTTCGACCTCAGATTCAGGTGGATCAACCTGTGGCATCCCAGGGGCGGGTGAATTTTCGGATAACATCTCTTCAACTCCGGCCTATTTCGCGGTATAGTGTTTGGGTTGATTTCGCAGCATGACCATCAACTTGTTTGGGAGAAAACCGTATGTCTTCACGCAGAACACGCCACCGCCGCCGTGCGACCATCATTGGCAGCCTGATCGGCGTCATCATTATCTTTTCGTTCGTGATCACGCTCATTGCGCCTGATCTCGGCACCCGCAGCAGCACGAACGATATCGAACCGTTCAGCACACCGGTGCCGACCCCGTTCATCGTGCCTACCCCCGACCCGGACCCCCGGCTAGATGGTGCGCCGCCGTATATTCACAGCAGCGGCCTGTTTCGGGTCTTTCGCCCTGCGAGTGAAAACTGGCGCGTGACCAGCGAAAGCGGCCCGAACGACGGTACCGGCATCGCGCGCGTGGTGATGCAGGAACCGGATCAACTGGTTGTGATTCATAACTATATCCAACCTGGGGTGGAATACGAAACGTTCACATCGCTCAGTGAGAATTTTCTAACGTCGTCCCACTTTGCAGATGCATGGTCGGCGTACAACAGTTATATTGAGACAGGGCGCACTGTCACGGAAGAAGCGGTGATCGTGGATTTCGACCTGATCGACGAGGGAATCGATTACCGCGCGCGTACCCTGCACTGGACCGATGACGGCTGGTTCTACTCGTCGCGTATCGTCGCCCCGGCCAATAACCCGGCCCTGCTGGACCTGCTCGCCGACCGCATTTTGGCTTCTTTCCGGCCCGTTCCGCGCGTCCGTGATCTGCCGGTCGAGTGGCCCGCGTTTATAAACCCGTCTGAAGGGTACATCCTGAAATATCCGGCGGACTGGCAGAAGGTCGCCGGGGACGCCGGGCGTCCGGTGACGTTTGCACCGGCGGCCAACGGGGGAAAGCTGTTGGTTCGCACCAGGGTAGAAACCGGTCAGGTGTTGGAGGATGAGACACAAGTCACAGACTGGTTAGCGGCGAGCGATGAAACTGCCGTCGTACTGAGCAGCGCGCCGGTCGCCTATGATGCCGCGCAGGGCTACGAAGTCGCGTATACCTTCACGGACTCAGCGGGTGATACCAGCAGCGGCGTGATGGTCCTGTTGAACGATGAAGCGGGGAACCTGTTCATCGCCAACCTGCAAACCGGCGCGCTGGATACGGACCTGCTGGCCGCCGAAGACCTGCCGAGCGCCGTTCAGGACGCGCGGCGTGCGGTCCGTGACGGATTTATCGTTTTGCCGACAGACCAGCGCGCCGAAGCTGAATAACGCTCGCCGCCGCGTACAAAAAACGCCGGTCACACGACCGGCGTTTTTATCTGGCGTCTATCGTGGAAGCGTATCGTTTCAAAAAGGCAGGGTAACAAAACTAATCAGAAAATGGGCTGAGAGTC
>CAZMNL010000453.1:0-3223 GCA_964567525.1 uncultured Anaerolineaceae bacterium | reverse complement strand
GCGCTATATCCCGTCCAGCGTGAGCGCCCCCATTCCGGCGCGGACGGTCTCCACGCGGCGCGCGTAGTCGTCGGGATCGGGCAGCTTCTCCGGGATGCCGACCTGCTCCACCAGGTACGAGGCGGCGGCGCTGGCGTGGATCGCGGCCTCGCCGAGTCCGTCATCGAGCCGGGCCAGCAGCGCCCCGCAGAAGGCGTTTCCGGCCCCTACCACGTCAACGATGTGGGTCGGCACGGCGGGCACGCGCACGCCTGCGCCGCGTTCCAGGTCCCACACGTCCGCGCCATCCGCGCCGCGCCGCAGCGCCAGAATCCGCGCGCCGCCGTCGCGGAAACGGTCCAGCACCGCGCGGTAGGTGGTCAAACCCGTGATGCGCTGCGCCTCGTGCCAGTTGGGGGAAAAGACCGCGCACGGGGCCAGCATCGCGCGCAGCGCGTCGTCGTCCATCGGTTCAGCGGGTGGGCGGAACGGTTCGATGCTGACGCGCATCCCGCGCGCGTGCAGATCGTGCGCGAACGTCAGCGAGCCGTCCTCGCCGGGGTGGATGCCCCAATGCGCCGCGCGCGCCGCGTGATAACGCTGCGGCAGCACGTCCCATCGCCGCCCCAACTGCGCGCCGAGTGTCTCCGGTGGCACGCGCCATACCTGCGTGCGCCGCCCGCTGAACTCGACCACCTGCCACGCGCGCGGCGTGGGGTGCTCGGTGACGCGCACGCCGCCCAGGTCGATCCCGGCACGGCGCAGCGGATCGAGCGTCGCGGTGTCCAGGTCCGCGCCGACTCCCGCCGCGAGTCCGACGGTTTCGCCGGAGCCGCGCGCCGCCGCCATGCCCCAGGCGGTCTGTGGGCCGCCGCCGCCCAGCACGTCCATGCGCGTATAGCCTTCGGGGAATACGATGTCGTCAATGATGATGCCAAATGCCAGCAGGTCGATCACAAACTGATTTGCCTCTCTGTGTACGATGACACCGATTCTAGCGGTTCCAGCGTGCCGTATTGAGCGCGGGCTGATTCTGGTCGGTGCCGATCACGCCATACACCCCGGACTCCAGGTCCAGATAAAACAACATGGTTTGCAGCAGCGCGCGCCCGGCCTGTATCCCCGCTTCCCCGGTCGGGTCGAGTTCGCCCGTGTAGATAGCTGCCGCCCACTCCCACATATTGGGAATCACGCTAAAGATCAGCCCCGCGCCGTCCGGCGTGGCGATCATGCGCCCGATGGCGAAATAGCCCCCGATGAAGATTTCTTCATCTGCGCCGGTTTCCAGATCATAGCGGTGAATGCTCGCAGACCAAACTGGCAGCGTAACCGAGTCCGGCGTCATACCCAGCGCGGCGGCTACCGCGTCGCGTTCTTCAGCGGAAACCAAATCGGCCTCAGAGGGCCAGCGCACACTGTAAAAGATCACGCCGCTGCCCGGCGCACCCCACGCGACCTGATCCGGGACCGCGATAGTCGCCAAAGTAGTCAGCGCGCCGGTTGCCAGGTCGATGATACCCAACGCGTCGCCGCGAATGCCCAGCACGCGCGATCCATCCGGCGCGACTGCCGCCCGGTGGATGGCGCTGTCGAGAATAACATCCTCGCCGGTGTTCACACCGGCTAAAGCGATCCCGCGCCCCAGGCAGTCGCCGTTGTGTACAATGCCGTACTCCGTCACCGCGAGCACGGTATCGTTGCCCTGGAACCCGGCCTCGTCCCAGTAACGCCAATCGGCAGGGTACATCGATCCGCCGCCGCACCCCGGCGCGAAGATGAACGTCCCGATCTGTTCCGGTTCGGCGTCGGGACGCGGTTCAATCGCGTTGAGCTTGAACACCGGCCCGTAGAGTTCGCCGGTATCGCGGACTTCTTCGGTCTGCTCGGCGTAGACGACGCGCCCATCGGCCAGGAAGCTGACCGGCATCCCCGACGCACGCAGGTTTTCGACCAGCACAAACGGTGGGCTGCCCGCCGGGACCGACGCCAGCAGTTGAGTCGGCCAACCATAGTCGGCGAAGACCAGCACCTCGCCATCGGGACTCCATACCAGGTCGTCGATATAGTTCCAACTGCCGCCGAGCAATGCCTGTCCATCCTGTTCAGCAGGCAGGCCGAACAGTTCGATGGTGCCGTTGGTGTGTACCACCGCCAGCGGCAGATCGTCCAACTTCGGGTCATCCTGCGCCGCAGCAGGCGCGATCAACGCCAGAGTCAAAACGAACGCGATGCATACCCAAATCTGCGAGCGAGTTTTCATGGGGTGTAGCCTTTCCAGAATCTAGTGGAGCGCCGCCGGTGCTAATGCAGCAGGCGCTCGACCTGCGCGCGAGTCGGCAGGCCGCCGCGCGCCCCGCGATGCTGCACGGAGAGCGCCGCCGCTGCGGACGCAAACGCCAGCGCTTCCGGCATATCCGCGCCATCGAGTTTGGCGGCGATCAGCGCGGCGTGGAACACGTCCCCCGCCCCGGTCGTGTCTACCGCCTGAACACGGTGCGCGCGCTGGTGGACCGGCGCGCGCATCCCCGGTGTGACGCCATACGCGCCCTGGCTGCCCGCCGTCATGATGACCCACTGCTGCCCCTCAGCCAGCGCTTTGATCGAGCGCACGGCCAGCAGCTTGAGGCTGTTTTCGGTTAGGAAGACGATATCGGCCAGCCGCACCGCGTCGCGCAGCTCGTCGCCACGCATCGGGATCGCGGTTTCGATATCGAGCGCGAACAGCCCGCCGCCGTCCAGCGACGCGCGCCGCAGGTGGCGGCACCATGCCTCATCGCGCGGGAAGGTGTACAGCACGCGTGCGCGGCTGGCGTAGGCCAGTTGGTCCACGTCCAGGTTGGCATCGTACAGCGCAAACGGCGGCAGCAGGATCGCGCGCTTGCCTGCCCGGTCGGTGATCACGACCGTGAAAGGCGTGGGCTGCCCGGCGACCGTCACCAGCCCGCGCACGTCGATATCGCGCTCGCGGAAGTCGGCGCGCAGCATTGCGCCTTCAGGATCATCCCCGACCCAGCCGACATAACCCGTGCGCAGGCCCAACTGCGCCGCCGCGCACGTGGCATTAGCGATGAAGCCGCCCGGCATTTTACCGGCCACCTGCGCCGGGTATTTCTCATCCGCCAGCGGCAGGCTGTGGACTTGCAGCAGCAGGTCATACGCCAGCCCGCCCACCCCGACGAAATCCAGTTGTTGTGTCATCGTCCCACCCCTGATTATGACGCCCCTAGCGCATGGTGGAATACAG
>CAZMNL010000452.1:0-3223 GCA_964567525.1 uncultured Anaerolineaceae bacterium | reverse complement strand
AACCTGCAAAGGTGGAGAGTGTTTCAAACTGCGGTGTTGTTTTTAGACGCCTACTAAGCCGCGCAGCACCCCGCACAAAAAAGACCCCGCACAAAGCGGGGCCGGAATTAGAACGCCAGATAAACGGGGAATACGATCTAGATATTATCGATCACGTTCTCGAAAACTTCGCTAATCGACGGCCCCAAAACCGCCAGAATCACGATCACAACGATGGCAACGAGTACGAGAATCAGCGCGTACTCCACCAACCCCTGACCCTCGTGCAAATCAAGCCGCTGCCTGAGCTTTTCGTACTGCGCGGTAAGCCACTGCCACAAAACCATATCTGCTTCGCTCCTTTCCTGACAAATGTTACCGTCATTATACACGATACTGCTACGCCAAACGATGCGCTGCGGCTGCGACAACCCAACGACCGGCAGCGTATAAAGCAGCGCGGCACAACTTCTGACAATTCCTGACAGTATCTTTACAGCGTGTTTTTTCTGACCTGCTGGAGCTGCTTATCAATAAAATTGATACAAAAGGTTGATTTTATTTAGTGATTAGATTGACTTTTTGCAACCATTTTGCTAGACTATGCGTATAAGTCAGTAAAGTAGCGCATTTATCAAGCTAAGGAAGCAGCGCATGTACCCTGTGTATCCCGTACCCGGAAAGTGCCCCGTATGTGGCGAACCGCTGACCATCACGCGGCTGCACTGCGATCACTGTGATGTGACTATCGAGGGCCGCTTCACGATGGGGCGGCTGGCGATGCTCACGCCGGAACAGTTGGAATTCGTCGAAATGTTTGTCCGCTGTGAGGGCAAGCTCAAGCACGTGGGCGACGAGTTGGGTGTGTCGTATCCCACCGTGCGCAGCCGGTTGGACGAGGTGATCCAGGCGATGGGCTACGATCTGCCCGGCAGCAGCCATGATGACGAAAACTCTCTGACCCCACAAGCGCGTAACAAGGTGCTGGACGACCTGGCGGCAGGGGTCATCACATCCGAAGAAGCTCTTAAGCTGTTGAAAGGCGATGCGTAACTGGCGCGTTACCAGGAGGAAAAAAATCATGACCACACGTAAAGAGATTCTCGAACAACTTGCGCGCGGTGAGATCGACGCGGCCCAGGCCGCCGCGCTGCTGGACCGTCCCCCGGTAAAGGCGGCTCCCGCCCCGCCGCTGCCCCCTGACTCGGCGGCAGCCCCGCGCCCCCCGCACCCTATTGTGCCCGGTATGCGCTGGCTGCGCATCCATGTGAGCGACCTGGAGTCGGGCCGCAGCCGGGTGCGCGTCAATGTGCCGCTGGGACTGGTACAGCTCGGGCTGCGATTGGGCGCGCACTTCACCGACGAAGTAGACTCTGACGTGATCCAGGACGTGATGACCGCCCTCCGGGACGGAGCCGTTTCGGGCACACTGGTCGAAGTGGAAGACGTGGCCGACAACGAGCGCGTACATATCTTTGTGGAGTGAGCGTTAGTCCAGGAGGTGCGTAACATGGTACGATACGAATTTGATGATGTCACCGTTCCGGTGATCTTGCAGACAATTGGCGGCGACCTGCGCCTGCGCGGTCGTGCGGGCGCACGCCTGCACGTGGACGGCGAAGGTGCGGAGGTCGAACAGATCGGCGAGGGCCAGCCCTACGTGATACGCTGCGGCGGAGACGCGCGCATCACTGTGCCCGAAGGCGTAGCAATATCCGTGCAGCAGGTCGGCGGTGATGCCAAGATCACCGACGTAACCGGCGCGGTGGATATTCAAACGGTGGGCGGCGACCTGATTCTGCGTAATGTGGCGGGTGTCCAACTCAAGGCGGTCGGCGGCGATCTGCGCCTCAAACGCGCGGACGGTCATGTAACCGTTGAAGCCATCGGCGGGGACGCCACGATCCGTGACGTGGACGGCGCGGTATGGGTGGCGGCTGTGGGCGAGGACCTGTATCTGCGCGGCATCACGGGGAGTTGCGTGGTCGAGAATGTCGGTTCTGACCTGGTGTTGAATCTCGACTTCCTGCCGGATATGGATTATCGTTTCAATGCCGATGGTGATATCCTGTGCCGCGTGCAGGATGATACCAATGCGCTCTTTGTGCTGCCGGTGGGGACTGAAGTCACGCTGGATGTGGAAGCCACCGTCAGCGAAGACGAAGACGGGTTGAAGAGCGTCACGCTGGGGGCAGGCGGCGCAACGGTTTATATCCAGGCGGCGGAAATGCTGCGGCTGGTCGGCGAGGATGAAGACTATACGATCAGCTTCGGCGTGCAGCTTGAGGAAGAGATCGAGGCGCGGCTCTCCACGCTGGAAGAACGACTCAGCCAGCAGCTCGAAGGGTTGGACCAGCGCATCCAGGAACGCGCGACGGTGTGGGCGTCCCAGGCGGAACGTGTGGCCGAACGCGCCCAGAAACAGGCCGAACGCACGCTCGAACGGGTGCGCCGCAATATGGACCGCAGCACCCGGCACAAGCACAAACGCGGTCCTGGCCCGCGCCGCATCGACCTGTCGGCCCGCGCCGAGGCGCAGGGGCGCAAGGATCCGGTCAGCGAAGAAGAACGCCTGTTGATCCTGAAGATGGTGCAGGAGAACAAGATCACGATTGAGGAAGCCGAACGCCTGCTTGCCGCGCTGGATTCGTGAGCGCGATCAACCGGCTTCTCCCGTGACGCAGGGGGGCGGGCGCGCTCCCCTGCGTGTACTGGTTGCTGAAGAGGAAATAAATCATGGTCGCTGCAAGTACCGTTCAAACCCAGGCGCGCAGCGCGTTACGCCCGGTGCAGCCGCGCCGCGATCTCGCTGCCGTCGCCGACCTGGTTGAAGCATGTTTCGCCGATACGCTGGATGCCGGGGGGCGCGCGATGCTGCGCGACATGCGCCTGATGGGCAGCAGTCACGCGCTGGTGTGGGCGTTGGCGCGGCTGGGGCAGGCGATCCCCCCGCTGGATGGCTACGTGTGGATCGAAGATGATCGGTTGGTTGGCAATGTGTCGATCACCCCGGCCCGGTATGATGGCGGGTTCGTGGTGGCGAATGTCGCGGTTTATCCCGAATACCGGCGGCGCGGGATCGCGCGGAAATTGATGGAAGCTGCGCTGGAACGTATCGCGCGGCGCGGTAAATTTGCGATCTTGCAGGTGGACGCGGATAACGTGGCAGCCCGCCGGTTATATGACGACCTGGGATTCGAGATGCAGCGCATTTTCACACGCTGGCGGCGCGCATCCTACCACC
>CAZMNL010000451.1:0-3225 GCA_964567525.1 uncultured Anaerolineaceae bacterium | reverse complement strand
TGTTGGTTGGTCGCGTGCAGACATCGCCCCCCGCCCGGCGTTGAATTCGCTGGGCTAACTATCGGCCACCCCGTAAACGGGGCTAAACGTGCGATCGGCGGGCCGTTTACGGTCCAGCAGACATATAGCCCGGTGCCTGCGAACCTGCGGTTCGTTGCGCCGGACGAAGGGCGACCAAGCGGTCAGCCAAAAGACAACGGCGGCAGTACGCGGTGACAGGGGACATGCCCGGCCCGCGTGAACCGGGGTTCGTTAGCCGATGGCTCAAGCCCATCGGCTAGATAGCCTGAAACCCACTGAAGGGGTTCATGGCGACCCTGGCAGCCCCTTCAGTGGGCTTACCAGCTTGGGATGTAGCCTGCTGCTTGAGCGGCAGGCGAAGGGCGATCACCACCCATTTACGTCTCTTTGTGGTGTCACTCACAGCCCCCGGCTGCGGTGTGCGTCCTACAGCCCCCGGCTGTACATCACCTGTGCGTGATCGCCGCGCACGGTGTCCACTTCCAACTGCGGCAGCACGACATCCCAGATGAAGCTGGCGATCTCGGCGTATTCGTGTTGGGCGGCCCAGTCGCGCAGGGCCATGATCAACAGCGGCGTGATCGGGCGCTTGGTCCACACGTAAGCATGCACGCGCGCGGGCTGGTCGCGGTCCTGCTGCATGAGCGCGAAGGCTTCCTGCCCGGTGACGGTGATACGCAGCCGCGCGGATTCGACTTCGACGATCTCCGGGACGCTGTTCCAGAAGTCCGGCGGCATCCGGTCCCATTCCTGCCGCGCGGACTGGTAACGCCCTAGCGGCATGTACCAGCCGTGAATCTGCGCCGCGTCGAACTGCCGGAGTTCCGCCGCCTGGTAGAAGACGCGCCCCGCCTGCGCTGGGATGATGTGTTCATGGCCGGTATGCGCGCGCGCGAAGCGGTAATGCTCGTAAAACGGAGCATCCTCGCCCGCATCCGCGACCGTGACACGCCGGGCGTGGATCGCCTCGGCGATGTTGAGAATGTAGGTCAGCAGCGCGCTGGCGAGTCCCGTCTCTTCATAGTCGGGATGCACGCCCAGCTTGCTGAGGTTGATATGGTGGCCGAAGGGTTCTGGCTCTCGCCAGATGAAGATTTCCGCTTCCCCGCCGACTCGCCCGTCGATCTCGGCCACAATCGGGATGCCGTCCCCCGCGCGTAACAGGCTCGCCAGGTGGACCGCGCACATCTCCACGCTGGACCAGGGGCCGCCCACCTGCCAGCGCTCGAACAGCGTCAGGTCGGCGTAGTCCACCGGGATCAGGTCGCCATCTACCACGCGCGTCCACTGCGGAATCGCGGCATTGTGCAGCGCCGTGATCTGCACCGCGTCAGCCAGGATCGCCTGCCGTACCGTAATTTGAGACATAATCGTTACATGCTCCTCGTCAAGGAACGTTCGGTTTTTGGGACAGAAAAGCAATTGGACACAGATGAACACAGATTTCTTCACGCCTCCCCGCACCACGCGATCCCCTGCGCGAGTAACCGCCGGAACCCCGCGTCGTTCCAGGCCAGCGAGTCGTGCCCAAGCTGCAAGCAGAACACGCGGCTCGCGCGGAACTGACGCACCCAGGCCAGAGTCGTCATGCTGCGCGGGTGCGCCGTCGTGAGCAGGATGTGATTGTCATCTCCGGCGGCGTCGTGCATCAGGTAGGTTTCGTCGGTGATCGTCCAGTCTGCCAGTCCCGCGCAGATCGCGTGATCCGGGTTGGCGACGTGCAGCGGGATCGCCTCGTCGTGCGCGTATGACTCGAGTCTGCGATCCGTCATGCCCACGATCTGATCCCAGATCGGCCACTCCGGAAACGCCAGCAGGCCGTGATGCAGGATCACGAGTCCCTGGTTCGCCGCGCCCAGCGTCTCCACCACCGCGCGCACCGAGTCGGGTTGTCCCGGCGGCACGCCCAGATCGCTGAGTTCGCGCTTGAGATGCGTGTAAAACACCAGCACGTCATACTGCGCGCGGGCCTCCGGCGTAGAGGCGGCGAAGTCGGCCATGTGCTGCACATACGCATTCACGCCCGGCAGTTCGCGGAACAGGTGATGAAACGGCACGACCTCGAAGTGATGCCCGCCAGTGATCACGGCAATTTTTAGCGTCATGAATCTTCCCCCTGGATGATGGCAGGCAGAACCTCCAGCGCCAGCCGCACCGCGCCCCCGACGTAATCGGCGCACCTGGTGGGGGGCTGTGGCGCGGCTTCTGTGCGTTGAATTTGCAGCAGCGCCCCGCACGCCACCGATCCGTACTGCGCGCTGAAGGCGTCCATGAACTGCCGCGCGACGGACTCGATCTGCGCGCGGTTGGTGGGCGGCGATCCGTCGGCCAGCACCAGCCCGACCGCCATCACCGCGCCGCTGACCGCCCCGCACACCTGCCGCGACCCCGCCATCCCGCCACAGAACCCGCTGGCGAGCGGCATCACCGGGGCCGGGTCGATCCCGTAGCGTTCTACCAGCGCCAGCAGTACGCTCTCCGAGCAGCAGTAATCCCTGGCGAAATGTGCGCGGCTGCGTTGTTCGGTGTGGTCGGGCATTGGATTCCGTCCTCAATCGTCGGCGTCTGCATCAGCCCCCGATTATACGTCCCGGCGCGCAGACTCGCTATTTGATCCGACCAACACGAGGGCAATCGCTTCAAAATGTTTTGTCTGGACATTGGCAAAAAATGTAACCCACGCATGGTTTGAGGCAAAAAATCGCCCCCAGAGGTCCTCGTTTCCATGCCCCAGGCAGGGGCAAAGAGCGGCTACTCCATCTGAGTAGCGCGCAACTGTCGTACACCCGGCCACAGCACGGCTCAGGCGGCGATGAAGCGCTCCAGTACGGGCGCCAATTCCCCAAGAGCCAAGACCTGCTCACAGGCGGCAGTCAAGACCTCACGGGCATGTGCCAGGCGTTGCTGACGGATCACCATGCCAATGGACTGTTCCTGCGGGGTGGGGGCATCATGACAGCGCCATTGCAAAAAGATGAGCGCCAGATGCACCATCACCAACCATTTGCGCGTGGCTTCAAAGGATTGGACACGCCAGTCACTGGCTCCTAACCGTTGTTTAAGGTCATAGTAATCGACTTCGACCGGCCAGCGCTTGGTATATCCAATCAGTATGGCGCGTGCCGACAACGATAGGTCGGTACACACGTAATACCGCGGGTGCTTGTCCCGCTTGTGCCGTTTGGAAATCACCACGCAGACGTC
>CAZMNL010000450.1:0-3233 GCA_964567525.1 uncultured Anaerolineaceae bacterium | reverse complement strand
GGAGAGGAGAAACAGAAAAAAAATACACTGGGAGAACAGGCAGGAATGGTACATGGCTGAGCCGGACATCATTGTTAGCTACATTCGCCGTAAAGGGTGGCAAACACAACACAGCGCGGACGGATGGCGCATCACGCGCGGCGACGAGGCCCTTTACCTGAGCTTCACGCCCTCGTGGGTATGCCTGCAAGCGCCGCTATCCGGTTATCTGCCGGAACGTGCCCTCAACGCCGACGAACGCACCGGGTTGTACCGCTATCTGCTCGCTTGTAATGAGCATATGTTCATGGCAAAGTTCTGCCGCGATCAAGCCGGTGTGCTCACGCTGCAAGCCGAACTACCGTTGAGCGGCGGCATTCACCGCATTGATGAAGCACTGGACGCTGTGACGCGCTATCTCGCGCAGCACGAGCCCGCGCTGCGCGATCCGGCCCGGCTCGATGCGCAGCACGCAGAGACAGGCGAAGCGGAGTCCAAAGAACGCTATTTTGAGTCGCCGCCCGGCATCCCGCACGAGGTGATCGCGTACTTCGTGCGCGCGGTCGAGGCGCGCGGTTGGGGACTGCGCGACAAGCCCAAAGGCATCATGTGGCCGCTGGGATATAAGGGGCAGCGCCTGTTCGACGTCTATCTGACCGTCACGCGGGCCTGGGCGTATTTCCATATTCCGGTGCTGGATCACGCGCCAGTCGCGGGGAGTGTAGCTGGACAGACAGCGCAGGAAGCCTATCTCGCTTACCTGCTCAGCGCGAATGATGCGTGGTTTATGGCAAAACTGGGGCTGGACGCCCAGGACCGCACGCTGGTCATGCTGGACGTGCCCACGCCCGAACTGGATTTCGACACCTTCCGGATGGTGACGCAACTGCTCGCCACGTATCTCGACCTATATGCCCGCGAGATTCAGATTATGGCGCACCTGCCCGCTGATCCCCGACTGGCAGAAAGGTTGGTTTATCGTTAGAAAATGCGAACATGGTTGACCACACAGACGAATCAGGATTACGGTAAGTGTACATCTGTTCGAAGATGACGTAGGAGGAACACTGATGGCAATTCAAGTCAAACTGGAAGATCACACCGGTAACAAGCAGCACCAGGTCAAGATGGCGGAAACCGCCAGCGTCGAAAAGCTGATCCCCGCGACGGTGACGGCGCTCGGCCTGCCGATGACCGACCAGGCAGGCCGCCCGATGACCTACCACCTGAGCTACCAGGGCCGCCGTTTGCAAGAAGAAGAAACACTCGATAGTGTGGGCGTGCAAACCGGGGAAACCCTCACGCTCGTGCCTGAGATGATCGCCGGGTAAGCGGTCAGATAGCGTTGTGGTGGTGGTCCACGCGCACGGCGTGGGCTGCTGCCACGTTCACCTTGATTTTTCCGGCAGCGGCGGAATCACCGTTCGGCTGCTGCCGGTTCGCCCTGCAACCACACAAAAAGCGAGTGTGTATCATGCCGTATTGCCGGGTGATGATCGAAACCACCACACGGGGCCAGGTTTACAAAAAAGATTTTGAAGCAATAAACGTTTTTGGGCCGCTGGTCCAGTTATTCGTCAGCGCCCTGGTCAGCGAAGGCGCGGTCCAGGAAGGCGAGCATTACCGCTCGCTAATCCACCCGCACTATGACGGCACGCCCGCAGACAACCCCGCCATTACCATCGATCACGCGACCGCGCAGCAGGATTACCCGGCGTGGCTGAACCTGGTCTTTGACGGCAGCGGCGCACAGCCAGACGCCCCCCTGACCTATTTCACGCTGGAACTGCGTTTTCGGGAATCCGGCATCATCTACACGCACGATCTGCCCGTGCTGAACCTGAGCTATTTCTGGTCCAACCTGCAAAGCGCGTTGTTGAAAATGAACGTGCTGCAAAACGGCGACCTGTACTATCCCCGGCTGTACCTGCGCGATGACGACGACGCCAACTTTGCCCAGGAAGAAGCGAGCATCGTCGCGGCGGCGGACGACGAACCGCTGCTGGTCGAAATCGTCGAAGCCGACGACAGCGGCCCGGCCTTCCCCACCATCGACCGCGACACGTTCACCATTCTGGACACGCAAGAGGTCGAACTGGTCAGCGTGGGATCGTCGCACAGGGGAGCGCTCAACACCGGGCAGGACGATGTGCAGATTTTCATCACGCAGGATACCTATGCCGCGCTGCAAGCCATCGCGCGCACCGACGTGCAGATCGAACAGGGCGGGATGCTCGTCGGGGACATTTACCGCGACCAGGCGCACCCCAACCGGTTCGTGATCGCCATCACGGATTACATTGTCGCCGAAGAAACCACCGCGAACCTCGTCGAACTGCGCTACACGTTCGAATCGTGGCTGAGGGGCAGCGCACAGGTCAGGGAGCGTTTTCCCGGCAAGCGCATTGTCGGTTGGTACCACACGCACCTGATCAAGATGGCCGTGCGCTCCGGCGATTCCGGCGAGGTCGCCAGCACTGACCTGTTCTTCTCGCAGGATGACCGGTTTATGCACCGCCAGTTTTTTAACGATGCGTGGTATGTGGCGATGGTGCTGGGCCAGCAGGGAAACGCGGTGTTCTTCCGCTGGTTCGGCGACCGGATCAGCGCGAACCAGCGATTTTTCGTCATCCCACCGGAAGACCGCGCACCGCAGCCCACACCTGAAACCGACACACCCGCAGAGGATTCGTAATGCCCTTTGACGACGACCTGTTTAACGACGACGCGCAAGAGCCGGAAAACGAATCGCCGAGCGATCACAACCGGGAGCATGAGACGAACGGCGACGGCGAAAGCAGCGACGACCTGATCGATCTGCTGCGTTCGGAGCCGCTGGACGGCAGCTCACCGCGCAACCGTTTTGCGCGTCCCTTCGCGGCGCGCAGCGCGGAGCCGACCATATTCTGCGTCGAAAATGCCGCCGACCGCAGCATGACCTTCCGCGTGACGGGCCGCCATGCCTATCGCAGCCGCCGCATGACCGGCTGGCAGGTCGATTTCGGGTCGCTCAACGTGCAGATGAACGACCTGGGGCGTTTTATCGCGGCGTACCACGCGCACGACGACCAAAGCGGGCGCGCCGCGTGGCGGCACACTGCGCAGCAGATCGGGCTGCACCTGTATCACGGCCTGCTGGATGTCGATCCCGCACTGGCCCGCCAACTGCTCAATCTCCGGCGTTGGACACGTCCCGCCGTAATTGGTTAAAAATTCAATCTCAAAACTCCATTTCTATTCTTACAAAAGAAAAC
>CAZMNL010000449.1:0-3242 GCA_964567525.1 uncultured Anaerolineaceae bacterium | reverse complement strand
GCGCGATGGTTGAACCCGACCGACCATCCCGAACCTTAACTTAATGCGTATGGGGAACAGCCCCACACCTGAATCTGTCCGATAGGGCCGGGTTTGCCCGGTCATTGAACGCTAACCGCCATGTTCACGAGGAGAAACGTTACTGTGTCCAAGCAACTGGTCTTCACTGTTCTGATCGCATTACTCGTGCTGCCCGCCGGGGCCAGCGCCCAGGGCGATACGTTTCTGGTCTGGCAGGCTCTTTCGTCTGAGTCCGCTATCAACGCTGATGTACAGGCCGAGATCGGCAGCTTCACCGGGGGGGCTGAGGTGCTGTTCATGGATGCGCCGATTTTGCTCGAATCCTTGCTGACGGCCAGCCAGGGCGGTTCCGGCCCGGACCTGATTCTTGCCAGCAACAACGAGGCGGCCCCGCTGCGCCAGTCGCGCCTGCTGGATGAAACCGCTATGCAGGGTGGTTTCTTCCTCGAAGACCTGCTGGATACCTTCCCGAAACTATTGGAAAGCGCTTGTCGTGATGACGTGCTCGAAGACTGCCTGTGGCCGGACGCGGCGGACGCGCTGCCGCTGGAAGACCCCCAGCCGCGCGTGATCAGCCTTGCCACCAGCACCTTGTGCGAGGCGTCGCCCTGGCTGCCGCTGTGCGGTGGCGGGATGCTGACGATGGCCCCGGTCGGCTGGAGCTTCGACCTGTTCCTGATCGACAGCGAATGGATGGCCGAAAACGGTATCGATGACCCGGTGAATGCTGACCAGGTGCTCGACCTGCGCCGGCAGTACGCGATCCGCATCCTGGCGGCACGTCCCGGCAGCATCCCGGACGTGTACGAGGCGGATTTCCCGGCGGTCTTCGCGCTCTCGTCCACGCTGCTGCTGGACGATCCGGATGCCGTGATGGAGAGCCTGGTCACGTACTACGACGAGGATTATCTGCCGGTGATTTCGCTGAACGTCTACGGGCTGTATGTCAGCGGCACGGCGACCGATAACAACGTCGCGCGCACGGTGGCGCAGGATATGGCGCGCAGCCGGGACGCCAAGATCGCCATGTTGTCGTCAACCGATCTGGTCCCGGCGCTGGCCCCGGATGAGCTGCTGTCGCTCAATCCGGGCAATCCCGCCGACGCGGAGATTATCCGTTACACGCTGCAATCGCTGGCCCTGCTGACCACCTTCGCGGCGCTGGCGTACTGAGCGTGCGCTGCCCGTGTGCCGCCGCCCGGCGCGCTCAATCCATCCAGGTACGCACGACCGGCGGCGGCCCCATGTAGTGCGTGCGCGCCAGCGTGTGATAGCCGAGATTCTCGTACAACCGCAGACCGTCCTGTGAGGCCAGCAGCACGGTCTGCGCAATCCCCGCCTCGCGCAGGTCATCCAGCAGCCCACGCATGATCGCCGCGCCGAAGCCCATGCGCCGGTACGCCTGCCGCGTGCCGACATTCCAGATCGTCGCCAGTTCGCTCGCGTGGATCGCGGCGGTCGCACACGCGACCGGCGTCTGGTCGGCGTAACACAGGTAATGGCGGATCGCGTCGTCGCCGATGTGCGCTTCGCGCACCACGCGGCGGCTGACGATGCTGCCCGTCCCGAACGCATCGCGCAAAATGTGTACCACGTCATCGATCTGCGTGCGCGTGGCGGCGCGGATCGCGGGTGTGCCGGGGCGCACGGGCAGCGGGTGCGCCGCGCCGTCGAGCGCCATCAGCGGCGAGTGCCAGCGCGCGACATACGCGCGTTCCGCCAGTATTTCCCCCGCCTCCGGCATATAAGCGTCAGTGTAGATCACGGTCCATACCGCGTGGTGCGCTGCGAAGAACGCTTCGTCCTCGTCCAGCACGGCGTGAGTCAGCGCGTCCGGCGTGTGAGGGAAAACGTGATTCGCGCCGTTCAGCCGGGGATTGCCGCAGAAACTCAGCGTACAATCGCCGGATTCGCGCGTGATCGCTTCCGGCCAGTCACGGAACAGGCGCGCGTAAAAGTCATTGATCGCGGCCAGCGCCGCCGCTAATAACGGGTCGGGCATGGTGTTTACCATCCCTCCGCCAGCGGCAGCACAAACGTGATTGTCGTGCCGTGATCGAGCACGCTCTCGGCCCAGATGCGCCCGCCGTGTCGCGTGATGATCGCGCGTGCGAAGGTCAGCCCGATCCCGCCGCCGGGGATCGCGCGCACGCGCGCATCGTCCGAGCGCCACATGCGGTCCCAGATGCGGTACATGTCGGCCTGGCCGATGCCGATGCCCTGGTCGCCCACCGAGCAGTACACGCGCGCGCCGGTCTGCCACGCATGGATCGCCACGTTTGACCCCGCCAGCGAGTAGCGCACGCTGTTATCCAACAGGCAGCGGATCGCCTGTTGCAAGCGGCGCGGATCGCCCATCACGGTTGGCACGGTGTCCTGAACGCTGGTGACGATGGTGATCTCGCGCGCCTGCGCCTCGGTCGCCAGCGAGTCGGCGGCTTCGCGGATCAGCCGGGCGAGATCGACCGGGCGGTGTTCGAGGGCCATGCCCGCTTCGATCCAGGCGAGATCGACCAGCGTCTCGGCGAGATCATAGAGTTTGTCGGTGGTCTGTCGCACGCGGTTGAGAAAGCGTTCCTGCTGCGCGTTGAGGTCGCCGAACTTGGCGATCAGGTCGGCATAGCCGCCCAGGGCATTCAGCGGATTCCGCACGTCGTGCGCCACCTGCCGCACGAGCACCTCGCGCCGCGTTTCAATCGCCGCGCGTTCGGTCACGTCGTGCAGCAGCACGATACGCCCGCCGCCGGGACGGTCCAGGGCTGTACCGGTGGCGAGGCGTTTGTGGGGCAGTGTCACGTCGGCGTGTGGCGGCCCGGCGATGTTGCACAGCCGGACCAGGTTCGGGGCGTGTTTGAACAGCTTGATGGTGGGCTGTCCTACCGCGTCCGGCCCAATGCCGAGCATGGCCGCCGCCGCCGGGTTGAGACGCTGCAATACCCCGTCCGCGCCGGTGAGCAGAATCCCTTCCGCTGCCGTCTGGAACAGGAAATCGAGTTGGAAGCGTTGGTCGTCGTGTTGGTCCATGCCGCTGATTCTAGCCCGTGCGCGCAGAATGGTGCAAACTGTGCCGCAGCGTGCGTGTGTTTCAAATGGGTGTGGCTACTTTGCATTTTGGAAGGCTCAAGTATAGATCGGGTGCAAATGGTGATTTTAGCAGGACGCATTCGATATTTTAACGGGGACGGCAGGGATCGAAAAAACGGCCTCACCCCCCTCGGTCC
>CAZMNL010000448.1:0-3252 GCA_964567525.1 uncultured Anaerolineaceae bacterium | reverse complement strand
GGTGCGCAAGCTGTGATCAGACACGTTTCTGTAACGTTTTCTGAAAAGCTATAGCCCGACGAACGAACCGCAGGTTCGCGTGACCGTCGGGCGCGGGCCAATCCCCGCCCCTTTCGAAAACAGCGGTAAATGACTGCCCCCTACGCCGTGCCCTGCGCTTCGTACTGCCGCCGGATGATCTCGATCTGCCGCCCCTTGTCGGTCATAAAGTCCAGAATCGCGGGGAAGGCCATCGGGATCAGTTCCAGGCGGTCATGCTCGCGCGGGCGCACAAAGCAGTACAGTTCCAGGTCTTTCGCGGTGCGCTCCAACCGCTCCGGCGGGACCGCATCCAGTTGGACCTCGCGCAGCAGGTCCTCGATCTCGTTCAGCGTCAGAAACCGCACGCCCTCCGGCCAGATGAGCGTGATCAGCTTGGCGAGCGGGTGCATCTGCCCCCAGATGGTTTGCACGATCTGCTCTTGCAGGTCGCGCTGCGAGGTGGCGCGGTCGAGATGCTCAATATTGAGCAGGCTCATGTTCTGGCCTTCCTTGTCCATTTCCTCGACCATGCCCTGACAGATCATCTGCACAATGTTGGGATGCCCCGCGCTGATCTGGTAAATGCGGTTGATCACCTGGTCGGACCCTTCGATCCAGATGTTGAGCATCTCGAACGGTTCCGCCACCAGCCGGTGAACCACGCGCGGCGGCAGCGGTTCCAGCCGCACGGCCTGCGTAAAGTTAAACAGCGCCGAGTACGGGTCGCTGATCGAACTCATCAGCCACTTCTCGCCGCTGAAGATGTACTGGCAGCGTTTTTCGTTGGAAAGCGAGCGGAACGTGCGGAACAGCGTTTCCTGGTTTTCCGACCGGCGGTCGAAGTTCATCAGGCTGTCCACTTCGTCGAACAGGATCGCCAGCGCCTTGCCCGGATGGCGCATTTGCAGGCGCTCGATGACTTCCTCGAACTGCACCGGGTTAGCGTCCTGGTCGATGCCCACGCCCCAGCGCCGGTTGATCAGCCAGAAAAACGCCTGGTAGGTCGTCGCGCCGTGACAGTCCAGATAATACGGGATGTAGTCGCTCTCGTCGGGTTCCAGCAGGCGTTGGATGCGCTGCAAGGTCGAGGTCTTGCCGATACGCCGCCCGCCGATCAGCGCGACGGAGTGTGTGCGCAGCTTGGAGCGCACCTCGTTGATCTCGCGCTCGCGCCCGAAGAACATATGCTCCGGGACCGGGCCGCGCGTATAAAACGGCGAGACGGTCGTCAGGTTCACCTGGTTGAGTACAAAATCGCTCAGGGCGCGGTTGGGCATCCGCGCGCCGATCAGGTGCTTGACATCAGCTTCGCGCAGCACCAGGATCGTGAAATCGACGTGCTCCAAGGGCGCGATCACCTCGTCGATATCGGCCCGCCCGGTAATATCCACCACAAACGCGAACTGCTCTTCCAGCGGCAGCGGCGTGATCGATTCGAGCAGTTCTTTACCGACCTCGTTCGCCGCGCGGTTGGAGTGCAGGAATATCACGGCGCAGTGCGGCGGCGGCAGTTTGAGCCGGAAGGGGCGCAGCTTGTACACCACCAGGTGCATATCCGGCGGCGTGCCCCCCGGATAGAGCATCTTTTCCTCAACATCCAGCGCGACCTCAAACGCATGGATCAACGCCTCCATCGGCTCTTCCACGTCGTCCGGGTGGCGGTTAAGGGCATCAACCAGGTCTTCCCAGATGATCGAAATTTCGCGGCGCGCGCTGGTGTGTACCAGGTCGGCCATGGTCGCGTCCCAGCGGCGGTCAATGTGCAGCGGCATCCCCTCAGCCCCGGCGCGATCATAGGCGCGGCGGTAGCCCTCGCGCAGCGCGGGGATCGCTTCGGCCATCATGCCGTGAATCACGCGCAGCACCGTGATCTGGTCCGGATCGGGCACGGCGACCGTCGAACGGATGACGCCCTGCTGCGGCGGCCCCAACGTGTCGCCAGTTTCGCGCGGCATCTCGCGCACGATCTCGTACCGCATCGGGGGCGGGTGATTTTCGTCCACCATCGGCAGCATAGTGGGCGTAGAGGCGTGCGGAAGCTGCACCAGCGTGCGCTGGTAACGGATATCGTTCCCGTAGGCTTCCAGGAATTCGCGCAGGTCCATAAAGGTGAACATGCCCGCCAATGCGCGCCGCGCCGCATCCAGAATGCTGTGAATGAAGCGCCGCATCCGGTGTTCCGGGGTGGTATCCATGCGGTTCCACGCTTCATACACCTGGCTGAGAAGCTTCTGCGGCGGCAGTTGGCGCATCCCGGCAATATCCTGAATCCCCTGCGCGAACCAGTCTTCGTTGAGCAGCACCGCCGACGGGAACTCAGGCGGCGCGATGGCGACTTCTTCCATCGCGCGGCGGCTGGCATCCTCAAAGTCAGACAGCGACTCGATCATGTCGTCGATCATCGGCAGCGCGTTTCGGACCTGCGTGGCGAGTTCGTCCACGATTTCGCGCAGGTCCAACCAGACGTTGAGCCGGGTCTGGGCGGCAATATGGTTCGTGACGGCAGTCAACGCCGACCGCGCGCGGGCGTCCAGGTCGTCCCAGGGCAGGCGGCGGTTGCCTCCGTAACGGCCTCCGGCGCGCGCGTCGATCTGCCCGGCTGTGGCGAGCAGTTCTTCGCGCCCCAGCTGGAAGGCGGCCTGGGTTTCGGCGCGGTCTGCTTCCAACTGCGGGATCAAGTCCTGCATCTGTGCTTCGAGCGCATCCAACGCCCCGATGGTCCACAACAGCCCATAGCCGTTCTGGTAAGCGAGGCTGACCGGGCTTTCCAGCAGCGCAGTACGCAGCCCGGCGAGATTGGTATGCATGGCGTCATTAATGCGCACATACAGCGAATCGGGGATCGCGTTCACCGGGCTGCTTTCGCTCAGGGTGTCGATGGTCATCTCGCGTTCAAGCCGCCGCCACTCGCTGCGCACGATTTCCAGCAGCGTCACCGTCTCGCCGCGCGTCATGCGCGATTCGATCTGGCGGATCAGCCCACTTGAGCTGAGTGTCGCGGACCATTCGCGCACGCGCTCCATCACGTCCCCCGCGCGCAAAAGCTGCCCATCCTGCACAATATCGCGGGCACGCGTGCCCATGCTGTTGACCCATTCCGTTGTCGGGACCGGAGTCTGCGTGGTCTTGATGGCGCGCAGCGCCGCCTGCGCCAGCCCGACCGCGGCCAGGTCCATCGCGGCGCGCGTGGGCAGCGCCACCTTGCTGACGCCAAAGGTGATGTAGCCGCTG
>CAZMNL010000447.1:0-3272 GCA_964567525.1 uncultured Anaerolineaceae bacterium | reverse complement strand
AAAGCACCATTCGATTACATTGATGGTTTGCACCACAGTGGAAAGAATGGACCACGCGATGAGCGTCCCGGACCACAAAAAGAAAGAACTAGCCCAAAAACTGCTAGTTCACTTCCGATCACATGTGGTACCCCCACCAGGACTCGAACCTGGGCTTCTGCCTCCGGAGGGCAACGCTCTATCCTCTGAGCTATGGGGGCGAAACTATCCCCATTGTACCAATATTGCGCCGAGCGTCAAGCCTCGGACTCATCCTCCGGCGAGACATCTTCGGCAGCGGGCGTGTCTTCCTCAC
Source organism: uncultured Anaerolineaceae bacterium (assembly GCA_964567525.1). GTDB lineage: Bacteria > Chloroflexota > Anaerolineae > Aggregatilineales > Aggregatilineaceae > CAYRNY01. The sequence goes on along the minus strand of CAZMNL010000447.1, from coordinate 2,977 downwards.
GCAGCATCGCGGCGATCTCCGCGTTACTCACGCGCAGCAGTTCCGCCGGGGCAATTCTCAGCAGCGCGCTGATGCCGCCGCCGCCTGCATACACCACCTCAAACGCCTGGATCGCCGGGTCCAGGAACGCGGGCATCTGCGTTTTGAGTCCGACCGGCGGAACCGTGCCCACCACGTAGCCGGTCAGATCAAGCACCTCGTCAGCATCGGCGAGCTTGACCTGCTTGCGGCTGACGTTCAGCCGGTCGGCGAGTTTGCGCGGATCGACTTTACGCGTGCCGTTGGCATACACTACAAACGGGCGTTCACTAACCAGGAAAACTACCGATTTCACGATGTGATCTTCCGCCACGCCGAGCGCCTCGGCAGCAGCGGGTACGGTCGGGGTCGGCTGGCCGGGGTAGACGATCTCGGCCTCGATATCGAAGTTGTCGAGATAGGCTTGCAGGTTATCCGGCGTTAACGGCTTGGCCTGCCCGCTCTGCTCCTCCACAAACAGCATTTCCGCTCCCGTTCCGGCAAAGTCCATCAGGTCCTTGCCCGCCGCGACGCCTTCCGGCGAAGTCAGCGCGGCATCGAGCGCTTCAAAGCTCTCGAAATAGACTTCGGACATGTGATGATACGCCGGATTTCCAGCGGGATTTCCGGCCACAACCCCGCGCTGAATGCGCTGTACGCCCGGCATCCGGCGCAGCAGCGCGATATTCTTCTCGTAACGCCGTGCAAATTCGGCGCTCTGGGTATCTTGTCTGAACAAAACCAGCAACTTAATCATCGGCGATCCCGAAACTCTCAGTCCAAAGTAAAACGGCGAAAACTGCGCCCAAAGATCACGCCCACCAGGAACGCGATCATCACGGCCTGCCAGGGCCGGGTGCGGACCATCACGGTCGCATCGCCGGTCATCTGGTCGAAGGTGTGGCTGTGCAGATAGACGGCGGCGCGTTCCATCGCGTGAGTCAACTGCTGCGCCTGCCGGATCACAACATCGTCATCGGAGCGGAACGCTTCGGCGCGTATACGTTCCGCGCTGGCGATCAACTGGTCGGCGGCGCTGTCTTTCGCGGCGTAAACATGCTTGATCACGTTTCGACGCGCATCGCGCAGCGGCGATCCCGTGTGATTGGCATCAGACTCGGCTCCGTTACCGGATAGGTCATTACCGGTATAAGTCATCGCATTCCCCTTTTGTGTATTGTTGTCGGGTTGCACGCACTATGCTACGATACAAACTACTATACATTGCGACCACTCCTGCCGTCCACATTTGGCAGATGTCGTTCACCGACCTTGTACGACAAGTTGACGGGGACACACTCATGACCGCACCCAACATTCCCTATTCCTACCGTCATGCCCCACCGTCGCGCCGCTTGAACCCCTGGGTTTTGCGTCTGACACTGTTGACCATTGCGGGGGCCTTTCTGCTGTTCTTCACGCTGATCATCATGGTGGCCGGGTATGAATTTTTGCACCAGGATGAGATTTATCCCGGCGTTTCAACCGTGTTCGGGCAGGACCTTTCCGGCATGAGCCGCCAGGAAGCGATCAACACCCTGGACCGCCAGTTCACCTATGCCGACACGGCGACTTTCACTTTTCGCTACGGTGACCAGACCTGGGACTTTACCGCCCGCGAACTGGGCGTCATGCTGGATGCTCAGACCACTGTAGACACCGCTTATAACGCCGGGCGCAGCGGCAGCCGGATCGACAACCTGCTGGACCAGTTCGACATCTGGACCAACGGCTACCCGGTCGCGCCGGTGATCGTCTACAACCAGACTGAAGCCCATCGCCTGCTGACGCATATCGCCGAAAGCTATATCAACCGCCCCGTGATTGACGCTACCCTGACCATCCGTGACGGGCAAGCGGTCGCCGCGCAGAGCCAGATCGGGCGCATGGTCGATATCGGGGCAACGCTCAACGCACTGCGCCGCGAGGTGCTGGCGATGAGCACGCACAGCACGATCAACCTGATCGTCAACGAAACCCCGCCCACCATCTGGGAAGCTGGCCCCGCCGCCAAACAAGTCAACCTGGCGCTCTCGGCCCCGGTGACGTTCTATATGGACGCGGCGGATGGCGAGCAAGGCCCCTGGAAAGCAACTGTCGAATCGCTGCAACAGATGCTCATGATCGAACAGGTCCAGCGCGACGACGGCACGGTCGATTATGACGTGCAGATCAGCCTGGACGATGCGCGCGTCTTCCTGGAAGAGCTGGCCCCATCCCTGACCAGCCAGCCGGCCAACGCGCGCTTCATCTTCAACGACGATACGCGCCAGCTTGACGTGCTGCAAAACAGCCGGCCCGGTCGCGCGCTGGACATCGAAACCACACTCGCCCAGTTCGAGAACGCCGTTTACAACCCCGAAGCCGCGCAGCGCCGCGTGAAACTGGTCTTCCAGGACGTACAGCCCACCATCCCGGACACGGCGACCGCGCAGTCACTCGGCATTACCGAGCGCGTCGTGCAAAAAACCACCTACTTCTACGGCTCGACCGCCGCGCGCCGAAAAAACATCCAGGTCGCCACAGAAAACTTTCACGGGCTGGTCATCCCGCCGGGCGGCGTGTTTTCGTTTAATGAGTGGCTGGGCGATGTCAGCGTCGAATCCGGTTACGAGCAGGGCCTGATCATCGTCGGCAACCAGACGATCACCGGCGTAGGCGGCGGTGTGTGCCAGGTAGCGACGACGGCGTTCCAGACCGCGTTTTATGGCGGCTATCCCATCCTGGAACGCATCGAACACGCCTACCGCGTCGGTTACTACGAAGAGGGTGAAGGGCCGGGTATGGACGCAACCGTCTATTCCCCGATTGTGGATTTCCGCTTCGTGAACGACACGCCCTATCACCTGCTGATCGAGACGTACTACAACCCCTCCAGCAGCACGCTGACCTGGAAGTTCTACAGCACCAGCATGGATCGCCGCGTGGTCAAGGACGGGCCGTATGTCAAGAACCAGCA
>CAZMNL010000446.1:0-3276 GCA_964567525.1 uncultured Anaerolineaceae bacterium | reverse complement strand
AGGGACAGCACCCCCACACACCCGAAAACCGTAGTCGTCGTACCTGAGGAGCGGATGGAGGCCGAAGCGATACGCGGCCCGCGCGCTGAGCTGATTGAGGTTCCAGGAGCCGCCCCGCAAAACACGCGGGGCATCAGAACTTACGTTCTCGCCTGCTGCATCCGGAGCAGGCTTATTATAATCCGTCAGACACCACTCCCAGACATTGCCACTCATATCCAATACGCCGTAAGGAGACGCACCAGCAAGATACATCCCCACAGCGGTTGTTTGACGCAGCCAGTACGGGCCAACAACCGCCGACGGATCGGTTTCATCAATGTTGGCATAGCCCGGAATGTATTCATTGCCCCAGGGAAACTGGCGGTCATCCGTGCCACGCGCCGCTTTTTCCCATTCAAACTCGGTCGGCAGCCGCACTTCATGCCCCAGTTTCGCGCTCAACCAGCGGCAGAACGCCACGGCCTGATACCAGCTTACCCTGTCGCGCGGGTGGTTGTCATGCTTGAAGTACTGATCGCTCATCGGTTGTTTTCGGTATTCTTCGGTCAGTCCTGCCCACCACTCGTCGCGTTCAAATCCTGCCGGATCATCCAGAAACGCCTGAAACTGGGCATAAGTCACCGGGTAACGCGCCATGTAGAAGGTCGGTAGCGTCAAGCGCTGATCGCCCTGGTAAATAAACTCGCCCGCCGGAATCGTCACCCAGTCGATGTCCGGTACACCGTCCGTGCGCAGCCCCACGCCGGGGCGCAGGTCGCCGCGTTCGGCCAGGATGCGCCCCCACTCGGCGCGCGCCAACGGCGTCATGCGCGGCAACGCCGCCCGCCAGCGATCCACTTCGTCGCCGGTCCGGTAAGCTGGGATCGGCGGCGTCGCCGGATCGTAGAGCGGCTGCAAGGCGTCTGTGCAGCAGTCCGCGCCGCTTTCGGTCGCGCAGCGATAGGCCAGCGTGGGATGCACAGGTGTCAGCCAGCGCACGATATCACTGGCGTCGCCCAGCATCCCGGCCAGCAGCAGCGCGGTCTCTTCCCAGCCGGTCGGCTCCCACCACTGTTCGCCGGGCCAGTATTTGGTCGCGGGCACGCCGCGCCGCAGGTCTTCGCGCATCTCGAAGGCCGCGAAATACTCTTGCAGCAGTTGGTGCACAAAACGCACCGTCGGCCCGGTTTCGAGAATACTCGCGCTGGCGGCAAGATAGAGCAGTTGCTCCGCGTCCTGGCCCGGTACGGCCTCGCGGATCACGTCCAGCGCCCAGGCGCGCTCGACGCTCGTGCCGGTGCGGTCGGCTTGCATCCGGTAGGCCAGCGCCGCGAGTGCGCGCCGCTGCACGTCCTCATCGATCCAGGGCGGGCGCGTGACCGCCGCCGGTTTGCCGCGCTGTTCCAGCAGCAGCGACACGAAATCGCCGAACAACCGGCCTCGATTGGGCGGCAGCGCGCCGGTGCGCGCGTAAATCTGCACGGTGACGAACAGCAGAAACGGGTTGCTGACCACACCCAACAGTCCCGGCAGCTTGCCCTGTTCTTGCAGCGCACTCCGCACGGCTTTGAGATGTTTGTGTTCGACTTCCCAGTTATTGCCCGGCAGGTCTTCGCCGAACCAGAAATCCTCGAAGGTTTTGCCTTTGGCTTCTTTCTGGAACCACTGCCACGCTTCCCGCGTGGGCGCGCCGCTCACGCCCCAGAACAGCGTGTCGCGGTCGTCGTCTTCCAGGTAGTTGCCCACAAACAGCCGGATGCGCGTCACATCCAGCGGGGCCACGTCGATGCGCTGCAAAGGCAGCTTGTGCCCCACGTAGTCCAGCTTGCGGCAGGTCACGATGACCGGCGTGTCGGGGTGGCGGCGCAGCCAGCCATCGACCTGCGGCACATGGTCGGCGGGCATCTCGTTCAGCCCGTCCAGCAGCAGGAACACGCGCCCCGGCAGGTAGGTGTCCAGCCGCAGCCCGCCGAACGACGCGCCGACAAACTGCCCGAAATTGCCGCCTTCGTAGGCTCCGAGTCGCACAAAGAGCGGCAGCGGCTTGTCAGAGTTGGAGTCGGACGACATAGCTTCAGCGGCTTCCGTCGCAAGTTCATACGCCAGCCGTTCGAGCGTAGTCGTCTTGCCCGCGCCAGGATCGCCAATCAGGGCCGCGCGCCGGTGCTGCCGGATGCCTTCGCGCAGCTCATCGAAGCTCTGCACGGTGATCGTCTTGGCGCGGTCGTCCTGCTGCCCGCTCTCAATATCGCGGAAAATGTCGTGCTGCATATCCAGGTAGCGCGCCGCCGCGCCCGTCTTCACCTTGATGTTTGCTTTCTCGATGCGCGCGGTCGCGGCCATGTCGGTATACAGGTCGCGCCAGTGATCGTAGCGCTGCCCGATGCTTTGCAGGTAGGCCAGTTCGCGCTCGCGCTGCGTCTCCGGCGTGGTTTCTTCCACGCCGCGCTCGATCCGTTCCAGCAGGTCGGCTAATCCGGCAGTCCAGTTATCAAACTTGATGTAGGTGTGGTTGATGATCGTGATCGGCGGGCAGATCGCGCCGGGGAACACTAACGGGATGATTGGCTTCTTCTGGGCGAGCGCAAACGCGATCTCGCGCCGCACAAAGCTGTCTTCGCGGCTGACATCCGGCGTGACGATCACGGCGACGTGGGTCGCTTCGATGATCGCGCGCTCGATCTCTCCGCTAAAGTCGGTGAACGGGTCGAGATCGCGCGTATCGCGCCAGGCGTCGATGTGGTGTGTTTCCAGATCGCGCTCAAGTTGGGCAGCGTGATCGGCTCCATCCTGGCGCGCATAAGAAATAAAGACTAAACGGTGATTGGATGCTGGGCTGTCCATGCAAACTCCCTCTAACGTGGCTCATACCGCCTGTCATTATAGACGAGATGAGAAACTTGAACCAAACGTGATTGAATCGCAGCGAAATAAAAATCGGGCGATTCACGAAGAACCGCCCGGCGTTGCCACTCACACGCCAACCGGCACCGCCGCGAGATCGCCTTCGCCGCGTTCGGTGGGCCACTGGATACCTTCGACCAGGTGATCAACGGTCTGGATGACCGACTCGCGTTCAGCCTGGCGGCGCTTTTCAACAAGCTGCTCGATGTGGTGGAGCGCCCAGGCTTGCGAACGTCCCAGACGGGGACCGATGCGGTAAGCGCTCAAGCCCAGGTCATAGAGTCGAGCAAGTTCGGCGAGATCCGCTGCGGAAGTGGTCTGTTTGGGCGCGGCTGCGCGCCAGCCCTCGCACACGAGCCACGCGAACCCGCGATCCAGGTCGCCGCAGCC
>CAZMNL010000445.1:0-3280 GCA_964567525.1 uncultured Anaerolineaceae bacterium | reverse complement strand
CTGCCAACGTCTCGCGGCACCTCGTTGTCGCCGCTTTGAACAGGCGGTAAATCACGCCGGAAGCGAGATCACCCCCGCCACGCACCATCACGGGCATACGCTCAAATAACACCGATACCCTGCTCGCGTAGTTTAGAGACGACCAGGTCGGGCGTCAACGGGATACGGTCGATCCAGACCCCGGTCGCGTCATAGACTGCGGCATTGATCGCCGCCGCCAGCGGGATGAACGGCATCTCGGCCATGCCGCGCGCGCCCCAGGGACCGCGAGGATCGGCAAACTCCAGGATCACAGACTTCACCTCGCGCGGGATATCCCAGATGGTCGGGATCAGGTAGGTGGAGAGGTACGGGTTCAGGATGCGCCCACCCTCCGTAACGAGGTTCTCCATTACGGCGTAGCCTAACGCCTGAATCACCGCGCCCTCGATCTGCCCCTCGACATTCTGCGGGTTGAGCGCCTTACCGACATCATGCGCCGACACCACGCGCACGACCTCCACATGCCCGGTTTCGATATCGACCTCAACCTCAACAAACTGCGCCATATAGCCGTAAGCGAAATTCGGGTCCGCCTGCCCGGTTTCCGGGTCGTAGGGCGTAGTTTTCGGCGGGCGATACTGGAACGTGGCAATCGCGGGGCGTTCCTCGTCATGCCATTTTGCCAGCGCCATTTCCGCCGCGCCCTTGATCGCATTGCCGGACATAAACGTCATGCGCGAAGCCGACGAACTGCCGGAGTTACCCGTTTCGGCGGTATCATGCCCGATCAGGGTGACTTTTTCGACCGGCACGCCGACCGCGTGAGCCGCCATCTGCACGAAGACGGTATGCGCGCCCTGCCCCACATCTGCGCCCGCCTGCCGCACGACAACACGCTCGATCTCGATTTTGCCGTGCAGTTCGATGGTCGCCCAGTTTTCCTCCGGCGCGCCAAAGCTGAACCCGACATTCTTCAGCCCGATGCCGACGCCAATCCCGCGCCGCCGTGCCGGATCAGTGGGCTGACTGACGGATAAACGTTGCCATGCGCCATTGGCCTGCTGCCAGTAATCGCTCTGCGCCGCGCCCTCGGTCATCACGCGATCCAGCGTTACGCCGGGTGGCAGCGGCGTGCCCACCACCGTGATGCTGCCATCCTTGAGCACGTTCTTGGCGCGCAGTTCCACCGGGTCCATACCCAGCGCCTCGGCCAGCTTGTTCATCTGGTTCTCGGCAGCATAGGCCCCCTGCGGCCCGCCAAAGCCCCGGAACGCACCACCGGGTACGTTGTTGGTGTACACCGCGTAGGAGTCCACGCGCGCGTTCGGAATCTCGTATGGCCCACTGACCATGAAATGCGCGTTACCCAGCACTTTGGTCGAGGTGTAGGCATACGCGCCCGCGTCGGCGTATACGTCCGCCTCGGCGACGATGACCTTGCCGTCTCTGGTCGCGCCCCACTTCGCGCGGATCGTATACGGGTGGCGCTTGTGGTGGCCGATAATCGACTCCTCGCGGCTCCAGATGGTTTTGACCGGGCGGCGCAGCTTCATGGCCGCCAGCGCCAGCACAATCTGGATCGACATATCCTCGCGCCCGCCGAACGCGCCGCCAATCGCCGGGTAGATGATGCGCACGCGGTCTTGCGGCAGGCCGAGCGAGTGGGCGACCTGTTCCTGGTCCTCATGCACCCACTGCCCGCCGACAACCACGGTCACGCGGTCCTGTTCGTCGATGTACGCTAACCCGGCTTCCGGCTGCAAATAGGCGTGTTCCTGCGCGCCGGTGTGGTACTCACCCTCGACCACCACGTCGGCCTGTGCCCAGGCAGCCTCGGCGTCGCCGTGCCGGATGCGGTAATGGATCAGGATGTTGTTTTCAGCCTGTTCATGGAGCTGCGGCGCACCATCTGCCAGCGCCGCCTCGATGCTGTCCACGACCGGCAAATCTTCGTATTCGATGTGGATGAGCTTCACAGCGGCGGCGGCAGCTTGTTCGCTGTCCGCGACCACCACCGCGACCTGGTCGCTGACGCAGCGCACGATATCCGCGCCGGACTTGTCGCTGCCGGGACCGCATAACACGGGCTGGTCCGGCATGATCAACCCGTACTCGTTGACCGGCACATCACGCGCCGTAAAAACCGCCACCACGCCGGGATGTGCTTGCGCCTCGCGCGTATCAATCGACACCACGCGCGCATGAACGCGATCCGCAAAGCGAATCTTCATCCACAACTGGTCGTCCATATCGATATCACCGGGGAAAGCCGTCACCCCAGTGACTTTACCCACCGCGTCGATGCGGTGTATATTCTGTCCAATCAGCACACTTTTTTCGTCAAGCACCTGTTCCACGCTCCTCAGGTGACCCAAATCTCTTGTGCAAAACTACTTCTTCTGTTGGCGTTTCTTCTGCTGCGCGCGACGCTTGGCGTCTTTTAAGTCATGCCGCAGCCGCTTCTCGACCGCTTTCTTGTTAGCGGGCGAAAAACTCGCATCGCTCAGGGCCTCTTTTTGCGGGTCTTTGCCAATCGCGCCAGCCACAACCGTCGTAGAGAGCGACAGCAGCACGAAAAACAACACCAGCGTCATCAGGTAACGATACTCCGGGATCACCACTTCTTCTGTCTCGATAGTACCGTCTTCATTGCGCACCGTCTCGGTTTCATACACCCGGTCGCCCCATTCCTCCTTGATCATCCCGATGTTGTCGAGCGCCAATGCGGACAGCATGTAGGACAGCACCAGGAGCAGCGCGGCAAAGACCAGGCCAATTGCCGGCAAAAAGGCTTTACGGGTTGGTTTCTTTCTGGGTTCGCTCATCTTACGTTCCTCACTGCAAATCGCAGGTCAACGGGTCACTACAGATACACACGCGACATTCAGACCCGCTCATTCCGGCGGGCGGCGCGCTCAAACGCTTCCACAATCTTGTAGTACCCCGTGCAGCGGCACAGGTTGCCGGTAATGCTCTGCTCGATCTGATCGCGGGTAGGATGAGCCTGTTCTTCGAGCAAACTGGCCCCGGACATCAAAAAGCCCGGCGTGCAGTAACCGCACTGCACCGCGCCGGTTTCAATGAACGCCTGCTGCAAAGGATGCAGCGCGCCATCCTCAGACGCCAGCCCTTCGACCGTCACAATATCGGCTCCATGCGCGCGCGGGGCAGGCACCAGACACGCCATCACCGCCACACCGTCGAGCAGCACGGTACACGCGCCGCATTCGCCCTCGGCACAGCCTTCCTTCGTGCCCGGCAGCCCGATATCCTCGCGCAGAAAGCGCAGCAGGGTTTT
>CAZMNL010000444.1:0-3283 GCA_964567525.1 uncultured Anaerolineaceae bacterium | reverse complement strand
GACCAAGACGCCCAGCACCAGCAAAGCGGCTGCCGGGGCGACGATCACTTACGACTACACGATCAACAATGTCAGTCCCTACAGCGTGACGATTGTCTCGGTGGTGGATGACCGGATTGGGGAAATTACCCCGGCAATGACCGGGTCACTGGAGCCGCTGATCCCGAACAGCCCGGATCACAGCACGACGGCGAATATCCTGGATATCGCCTACAAGATTCCGGAAGATGCGGTCGGATCGATCAAGAATACGGCGACCGTCACCGCGCGGGTGAGCGTGCCGGGGGTGGGGGATCGCACTATCACGGTGGATGCGTCGGCGCTGGTGGGCATTCTGGCCCCGGAAATCGACCTGCAAAAGACGGTACACTACAACGTGGGCGGAGAGCCGGGCGACGAGGTGGAAGACACGTCCGGCATCACGGAGGGTAAATCCGACGGTGTGCCGGATGTGGACTCCGGGACGGACATTTTCTACTGCTTCCGCGTCGAAAACACGAATCCCAACACGGATGTGTACATCACCAATATCCTGATTCAGGACGCGGTGTTCCCGAACCTGCAAAACTCCTTCACGGCAGCGGTCGAGGATCAGTTGAATCGCTCGGACAACCTGACCACGTTGTACGGTACAGAGGTGGTGACGTTCTGCGAGCCGTATGTGCTGGTGGCGTCGCCGGATGTGCCGGACCCGTTCACGAACGTGGTGACGCTCAATGGCGCGCTGCCGAACGAATCGCCGATCTTCGCCAAGGACTCGGTGACGGTTGACATTCGCGGCACGACGCTGAACGTGACCAAGCTGCCGTCGCAGACGGTCGCGTTTGTGGGCGACACGGTGACGTATACGATCACGCTGTTCAACCGGGACGCGAGCAGCGATCTCTCCGTTGACGAAGTGATCGATACGTTCGCCAGCGGGGGGCCGGTGTCGATTGCGCTTGAGGACTTCGACTGGACCAAGAGCAAGATAGACGGCCACCCGGTGGGCGTGCTGGGCGCGGACGGCGGCCAGGCGACCTTCTCCTACACGTACACGGTCCAGGTGGGCGATCCCGCCTCACTGGAGAATACCGTTTCGGCGACGGGGTGGCTGGATGACTCCGCCGTGCCGGAAGAACGCACCCCGGTTTATGACCGGACGCGCGCGGTGCTGGCCGTCTCGGACAGCCAGTTGGTCGTGCGCAAGCAAGCCTCGATTTCACTCTCCAACGCCAGCCTGGAGGGCTGCGGCGAGCCGGACGGCCCGGACTGCCGCATGGTGACGTACTCGATCTCGATCACCAATGCCGGGCTGACAACGGTCGAAAACGTGATGGCGGTCGATGCGCATCTCGACGTGAAGACCGGCGAGACGGTGTACATGGAGTTCGAAGGCGATGACCTGACGGACACATCGCTGGCCCCGCTGGAAACCGCGTTTATTTCGTACCAACTGCCGATGCCGACCCGCGCGCAGATCGCCGCTTACGCGGACCTGGACCCGTATGTGAACAAGGTCACGGCGTATGGCGTGGTGCTGGATACCAACGGCAACCGTATCCCGATGCCGCCGGAAATGCTCGACGAGGATGATCCTTACGACGATGAGTACTCGGTCAAGGCGACCTCAACGGACACGGTGGATATCGTGCAGCCGGGGATGCGCACGCTCAAATCTCCGCTGACGCTGGCGGCTGCGCCCGGCCAGACCGTGACCTACAGCATCCAGATCACTAACACGGGCGATACCCCGCTGGACACGATCACGGTGGAGGACCTCGCCGACGCCGACCCGGTGCTGAACCTGGATGCGATCTGCGCGCCGGACAGCACGGAAGTCTGCGAATGGGTCTACGGGCCGGACAGCACGGAAGCCGGGAACCAGTACGACCCGGTGACGCACAAGCTGCAACCGTTCGAACAACTGCGCGGCACGGTTGAAGTCCAGGTTCCTGAAGACGCCGGGGCGGAGTTTACGAACGTGGTGGAGATTACGGCGGCCACCGAAACGGACATTACGCTCACCGACCGGACCTCCGCGACGATTGATATCCGCAATGACGGGATCGAGGTCGTCAAGATGGCGTCACACTCTACCGGGCAGGTGGGCACCGAGGTGACGTATACTGTCATCGTGACCAATGTCGGGGCGAGCGCCATCGACCGCCTGACCTTCGCCGATGCCGGTATGGACGGCGTGTCCGGCGGTAACATGGTGGTGCAGGATGGCTTCTACGACGACCCGGATATCGAGGGCGACGACAGCGGGACGCTGGACTCCGGCGAATCCCACACGCTGGAATACACGCACGTCCTGACGCCCGGTGATGCGCCGGTATACATCAACCGCGTATCTGTGACCGGGGTGACGACGACGGGAACCGCCGTGCTGAATATCGATCAGGCGGTGGTGGAAGTGGACGTGCCGGAGGCCGAGATCGGGATCGAAAAATTCGTGTGTGTTGGTTTCCACACCAGCACCACGCCGCCGGACCCCTGCGAGACGGTGGTGAACGTGGGCGACGACGAAACGCCCGACTTCGTGACGTACTACATTCACATCTTCAATTCCGGCGTGGTGCCGATCAACCAGATCGAAGTAACCGACTCGATGGGCGTGCAGCCGGAATACCCGGCGTCGCTGGCCCCTGACGACGGTGTGCCGGACAGCGGCAGCGATGGGGCGTGGCTGAGCTACTCCTACGAGGTGCTGCCCGGCGACCCCAAGCCGCTGACCAACCTGGCGACGGTTTCGGGTGTGGCGGAGGGCGACGCGCTGGTACAGGCCAGCGCCCAGGCCACGCTGCAACTGGTGACGAGCGACCTGGTAGTGACCAAGACCGGCCCGGCCCAGGCGATGATCGGCGAAACCGTGACTTACACGATCACGATTACGAACACCGGCGAATCCGGCGAACCGATCCAGATCGTCAGTGCCGTTGACCCGCTGAGCGACGAATACGGCTCGGACGATATCACGCCCTGCCTGCAAACGCTCAACCCTGAGGCAAGCTGGCCGTGTACGATCACGCACACGGTGACGCAGGCCGACCGTAACCCGCTGGAAAACACGGTATCGGTGCTGGGCGTGCAGGGCACAGCCCCGCGGGTGCTGGTTTCCGGCACGGCCACACACACACTGGAAATCGTGACGCCGGGGCTGTCGGTGAGCAAGATCGCCAACCGGCAGTATGCGGCTATCGGCGACGCGGTGACGTATACCTACCGCATCGAGAACACCGGCACGACCGTGATCGATAACCTGGTCGTGACCGAGAGCGATCCGAACGCGGACGATGAC